>NZ_JBGLYN010000084.1:0-27796 GCF_047304045.1 Variovorax sp. Varisp85 | reverse complement strand
CCATTGCTGCGTCGGCTTCCACCCCTGGCTCACGATTCAAGCGGCGCGGTGGCTCAGTTCTACTTCGGCGCGGACAAGCCAGTGCGCCTGGAGGCGCTCATCGAATGCTTCGTGCGCCCCTACATTGAGCCGACGCAGAACGGCCAACTGTTCGCGCGATTCATCCTGCAGCACAGGCTGCAGCCGAGCGAGATGACCAAGCGCGTCTATAGCCAGTACCTAGACCCGTTCGCACTGGAGTTCATCGACGCGCTATGCCGCGCGGATCCACATGTGCCAAGGTCCGAGTGGATCTGGCGCTACACACTGATGGTCGGAACGGTAGTTCTCGCAGTCACCGACACTACCGCTGACAATCGTCTTGCCGCGCTATCAAAGGGCATGGCCGACGCAGCGCGCAGCGATGAATTGATGCGTAATTTGACTGGGTTTCTTTGTGCTGCCCTCTCAGGCAAACGCGCTTCTTAGCATCCGCCGCCGGCCGATCCCGGCAGAGATGTGGGCCTTGCCAGTCAAACGCCAGTCTCTGCTCGAGGTTTTCCGAGACGCCCGCCTCCATGCATCAACCGCCGAGTGTCAGGCCAAAGCGGCTACGCCACGGTCATGGAGGCTGTGGAGTTTGCCGCTACACAAGCAGACCTTGCGGCGGCAAGCGCCCTTGGGCCCGCCCTCGTCCCGCCAGCGGAAACGACAGCCACCATTGAGTCGGACAATGGCATCCTGACCGCATCGCGACCGGCCGCTTGCCGTCCTCAATCCGCGCTCCATCGTGCTTAACAAAGTTCGTCCCACGCTCTTCTTTGTCATAGTCCCCCCCGCCTAGGCGGTGGTTAGTGTGTTGCATCGACCGGTTGAATCCGCCAGCGGAAACGGACTGTCGTTGACCGAAACTAGACCTCCTCGTTCGGCCAGGAGCAGACGCTCCCGAACCAGACAGCACCGACCGCTGTGGAGGAAGTGACTACCAGCCCTGCGGATGAAAGTCTGCAGGCATCCGCCGATCCAAGATCTGCTCAGGCAAAGAGTGGCTTCGCCGCGCGAACTGTCGCCGTGCAATCCCCGAAGCCGATCCGGCAATGTCCGGGGCACATCCAGGTGGGTGCCGCTGTGCGTGCTGAGTTCGACGAAGCACGATTGCGACGCACCGAGGCGACCCTGATCTATCGGCGCACGAAGGACCTGCGCGCGGTTCAACTACTTCTCGGCCACTCGAAACTCGAATCCACCGTGAGATATCTCGGCATTGAGGTCGACGACGCGCTGGACATTTCAGAGCCGACCGAGATCTGAAGCCCATAGTCACTGACAACCAACGACTGACTGCTTCCGAGGCCAGCAGTCATTCGGGCTCGAAATCTGAGCGGCTGCACCCAGTCGAGGCTGTGTGGAAACAGCTGCATTGATGGGGCGCGCAAGATCCGTTGGGCCGGCGGACTCAGTTCCTACCGGAATTCTCGGCCGTCTCTACAAGACGCGAGTCGGCTCCTACGACTTCATCTCTGCAATCAGGGTACTTGTGCCGAGGATCTTGATTGCTCGCTTGAGGTTGTAGGCCAGAACCTGCAGATTCATCTCGGTTTTCACGTTCGGCAAGGTCTTCGTCAGGAAGTGCGTGGCCCCCATCCACGCTTTCAGGGTGCCGAACACGTGTTCGATCGTTCGTTGCCTGAACTTTGAGGCCTCGGGCGCAGCATCTAGACGTGCCTGGACCTTTTCCAGGACCTCCTCGTACTCCCATCGACTGATGCGCCTGGCTGGCGCCGGGGTGCACTGCGGCTTCAAGTGACAGCCGCCACAGTTTGATGTCCAGTATTTGTGCAACGCCTTGCCGTCCTCAATGGCGGTGAAGCGGTAGATTGCGATCTCGCCCGCCGGACACCGGTACACATCCCGTCGCTTGTCATAGACGAAGTCTCGCTTGTCGAATCTGCCCTCGAACTTGCTGTTGGACGTCAAGGGCTTCGGGACAAGTGTCGCAATGCCCGCACGTTCGCACTCCAGAATCCCGTAGCCTTCGAAGTAGCCTCGATCCGCCAGCACGATTGGTTTGGGGTGTTCGATGGCCTCTTGAGCCGCCTTGGAGATGGCGGCCAGTTGGCCTCGATCGGTTACTGCGTTGGTCACCTCATGGGCGACGATCATGTGGTGTTTTGCATCGACCGCGGCCTGGACGTTGTAGCCTACGACTGCTGAGCCAAGTCGGCTGGTCGCCATCGAGCGAGCATCCGGATCGGTCAGCGAGATCTGTCGCTCTTGTGTGGACTGAAGCTGCCGCTCGATGGCAGAGATTTCACGCATCTGTCCTTTGATCTTGGCTACCTTTTCCTGGAGGCGCGCAACACGCTCGGGGAGAACCATCGCTGGATCTCGGTCAGCTCGATCAAGTTCGGCAAGGTATCGGCCGATGCTCTGCTCGAGCTGCTGCATCCGCACCTGGAGCTTGTGCTCGTTGAAGTTCTTGTCGCGGTTGTTGACGCCCTTGAACTTGCTTCCGTCCACGGCGATGACGCCGTCGGCAAATAGCTTGAGCCGACGGCACAAAAGAACGAACTCTCGGCACACCAGACGAATGGCGTCACCATGATCTTTGCGGAAGTCCGCGATGGTCTTGAAATCAGGGGCCAGGCGCCCGGTCAGCCACATCAACTCCACATTGCGCTGTGCCTCGCGCTCCAGGCGTCGACTGGATTGCACTTGGTTCAGATAGCCGTAGATGTAGATCTTCAACAGCACTGAGGGGTGGTACGACGGCCGCCCGGTGGCCGCAGGTTCCGCACCTTCAAAGCCGAGCTGATAGAGCTTGAGTTCATCGACAAAGACATCGACTACGCGGATGGGGTTCTCTTCTGAGATGTAGTCGTCAAGGCACTCTGGCAGCAGCGTGATCTGGCTTCGATCCCCTGGCTCGATGAATCGCTTCATGTGGCAACCCAGTTCGTGGCGTTGTCTCAATCTAGGCGACGGTATTCACGGATTCAATGCGTTTTCACACAGCCTCAGTCTTAAGCAGAAGTCCCTTTGCTCGCCGTCGAATTCGACGACGAGCATGCCTCGGTGACGGTAGTGGATTCAAGGCTTCTTGACCAAGTCGAACCGGCCAAGGATCCCTCCGGCGCACGGCCGTCAGTCGCTTTCCGGAAAAGCTTCCTGGTTGAGGCCGCGGGTCAGCAAGCGCATACGGGCCCAGGCCGTGGCGACGTCTTGGTCGGCGCAGGCATCCAGCTGCACCCGACACCCCGCCTCCTGCGCCGCATAGAGGTCATGACGCTTTCGATCGATCACCAGGGCTTCCAGCTGCTCCCAGGGCGGCAAGCAAAGCGCCTCGCGACGCGGTAGCCCAGCGGCCATCAAAAGCCCCTGCGGATCGAAGTCGAAGAGTCCGAGAACGGGTCGTGTGTCGCCGGCGACCAGGCGGCTGGCCGGACCTATCCGGAACCAGTCGGGCGCGCCGCGGAAAAGAACGAGCGCCCTTCTCCGTCTCCCGCCTTCAAGGAGGTAGGGCTGCAGCCACGCATAGCGATGAACCCGCTGCATTGACTCCAGGTTCTCGCACACCACCAGCACCTCGTAGGGCAACGCCAATGCGTCGCGCCACTTCATGGCGAGGAAACTGCCTTCGGGGGTGGCAATGCCGGGCACCCCGATCGCAACCACCGCGACCAGACCTTCGGTCACCGGCGCCGCAAAGGCTTTCTCGGAGCCGGCATCGTTAGCGTCGGAGCGTTGCCGCCCGACTGCTGGCGCCTCGATCGAGTACCCGGCGTTGCGCAACTTCGTCTCGGCCTTGATGAAATCCGCTTCCTCGTAGAGGACCGCGCGCCCGCGAACCCGTCCTAGATCCTGCGTGTCCGCCATTTCCTTGGCAATCGCGGAGCTCAGCTTGGGCGACCGGTTGGCCACCAGGTTTCGCATGAAGGAGTAGTGGGCGGGCGTCATGGAGCTGGGATCGCATCGACAGGAGCCGCCGGCGGCGACTGGCGTTGGGCTTGCCCGACCTGGCGCCCGAGCGTACGCTTGAAGAGCACGATAGCGTCCGGCGTGGGCGCCACCAACGCGTCGCTGAAGGTGTGGCGAAACCGCTCACCTGGTGCAGCAGGATCGGCAACCAGCACCACCCGGAACTTGTACGGGCGCAATGCCGACGCCGCGAAAGCGAGCCAGAGCGCTGGCGCCATCAAGCGGGCCGCCGCGTCGCCGGCCCGCCAATCCATCACCGACAAGGACTTGACCCCTTCGGTCTCGGCATGTGCGATCGCCGCAGCCGCCAGGCGCGCGAGAGATCGCATCGCAGGCGTCTCGGGGGAATTGCTCGCAAGCTTGGGGACCGCGCGCTTGATGCGCGGCGCCTTCTCCGCCGGCGGCGCTGCCACCGGCGCCTTCGGGAGCGAATGCACCTCGTCGCGCATGAGTTCCTTCATGCTGCGATCGTCGTCCTGCGGATCCATGTGGATGCGCAGCGGCGGGACGGGGGCGCCGATGAAGGGTTTGGAAAGCAGAAAGACCGGCAGGTCCTCGGACAGGGCCGGCTCTTCGATCCCTCGCCAGGCGGGGTTCTGGCGCAGCAGCATCGCCGTGCGCGCGAGCAGCACGTTCTTGCGCTCGATCTCGCGCATGCTGAAGAGCTCGCGCCGGATCTGGCTCTGGTATTGCGAAAGCGTCTGCGTCCACCGGGGCAGCTGCCCCTGGATCGTGTTGCGCAGCATGGCGGCCAGGGCCTGCAGCCCGCGCTCGCGCGCCTCGCCCTCTACGCGCTGCACCGCGCGGCTCAGGCGCGCGAGGTCGTTGCTCATGAGCTCGCTCTGGCGCTGGTAGTAGCGGTTCTGGCTGCTCTTGGCGGCGAGCGACGTGACGTTGCCGAAGCGCGTGCTCAGAAGGAGACCCAGCAGGCGCAGGTTGCGCTCCACCATGTCCGAGATGTCGAAGGCATCCTGTTCGATCTGCCCGGCTGCCTCGTCGGCCTGCTTGAAGTCGCCGGCGGCGCGCAGATCATCCAGCTCGTTCCAGACCATCGGGATCTGCTCGACCAGCTGACCGATGCCCGTGAGGCTTTGGTAGGCCGGATGGATCTGCAGGACATCGTTGGCGAACTCGCGTAGGCGGCTATGGAGCCGGTATCCGCGCTCGCCGGCGGGGCGAAGGACGTTGAACTCACGCAACGTGCGGATGGGCGGGTCGGTGGCCGCGACCTCTCCGTCCACGCCCACAAGCTCCCGCAGCGCCACCTCCACCACGTCGACGTGCCGGCTGAGGGCCGCGAAGACCGGCTTGAGCGGCGAACTCCGATTGGGATTGCTCATTCTTTGGCAGCTTCCGGCAAGCGCATCTGCTCCTGGTCCACCACCGAGGCGTCGCTGATCAGTTCGGTGTTCTCCGCGATCACATCGAGCACGGCGTATAGGAACTCGATCTTGCCGGTGAGCTTGTAGCCACGGCTGTCGTTCGGCACGGGCACGGCATAGCGCTCCTTGACCAGGAACTCCAGCATGCGCGACATCCGGTCGTTGCTGCTCGCGTCCAGGCGTAGGCCCGACAGCGCCAGCTCCATCACCTGCTGCTCGAGCGCCGGCGTGAGACGCACGCGCTCGGCCAGCTCGGACTCCCAGAGCGTGAGCCCCGGCTGCAGGTGCGCGTCCTGTCCTTGGGCTTGCCGAATGGCCTCCAGCACGGGAACGACTGGCGAGAGCGTTGCGCGCACATTGCGCAGCGAGTCACGGACAGCCGAGCGCGCTTCGGCATCGGCCACCTCAGGCGCCAGGAAGAAGGCGCCCTCCTCGCTCAGACGCACCAGGCGCAAGCCCAGCTGCCCCACCCAGGCCTCGGCGGCCGCGCGGTGCTCTTCCTCGATCAACATGTCGTAGCTGGCCGGATAAGCGACGGGGCAGATGAACTCGCCCGCCAGCAGGGATTTTAGAGTGCTTGCCAGCTTGCTCATTGCACGGTCCCCTCAGCTTCCAGGTCAATCTCCTCGTCGTCAGCATTTGCCTTGACGAGCGAGCCATCGTCCTCAAAGAGATGCGCGCTGGCGAAGAGGGCTCCCAGCGCCGGGTCGATGCTTGGCGCCGCGCACACGGCCGTGACGTTCTGGTGCGTGAGCGCATCCAGGTACTGCAGCATGTTGCTGGGGCTGACGCGCCCCACCTCGTCGAGCACCCAGGTCATGCCCACCGGCGAGCGCGGCCCGCGAACGATGCCCAGGAACCCGAGCAGGAACATCATGGTGATCAGCACCGTCAAGCCCGTGGACGACAGGCCCTGCATCGACCGGTCGTTGTCGATCTTGATGTGCCTGCCCATCTCCTCGAGCTCGAACGCCAAGCGCACGTGCTCGTCAAGATCGACACTCAACGTACCGGTGTCGGGGATCTGATCGCGGAAGGAGCGAACGAGGACGACTTCCGCTTCGGAGGGCAGCTGCGTATTTGCTGCAAGCGCCGTGCGGTGGGAGCTCAGGCGCGAGAGGCTCACGTCCCGCATCTCCCTCAGCGCCTTGAGCGCCGGGCTCGAGGTGGCGCTCGAAGAGATCTTGATCTGCAGGTTGTTGAACCGCTTGAACCCGGTCGCCTGGTCCAGTGCGCGCTGGAACAGTCGGTTGAGCTCGTCCACCCGCGACTCGAAGTTGGCGATGTGGTTGACGAAGGACTCTGCCGCGGCGAAATAGCCGTCCATCTCGTGGCGCAGGGCAATGTGATACTGCCGGTGCGTGAGCGGCTCGAACCAATCGCAGACGGCCCGGCCCCAGTCGACCGCCCGCTCATGCGGCAGGTAGGCATCTCCCAGGCCGTCTTGCTCACGCTGCTGCACGAGTGCGTTGTGGGCGGCCTGGACGCCGTCCAGCCACTGTGAGATCGAGCTTTGTCGCTCGCGCATCCGCGAGCACAGGTCGCGCGTGACGCTTTCCAGACGCTGGGTCGCAGTCCCGAGCATGTCCAGACGGGTCTTGGTGGTGGTGCTGAGGGTGTAGTAGGAGTCGTCCCCCACGTGCGCCGGCCCCTGCAACCGGTACGGCGCGAGTTGTTGCTTGCGCAGGCGCCGAAGGTTGTCCAGTTCCTCCTGGGTGGCATTTCGGGAAAAGCGCGCCTTCGCCTCGGCGCTCGTGAGCGCCGTACGCTGCTCCATCAAGCCCTTCTCGAACTTGGTTTTCTCATCGGCCGCGGCTTCGGCGCGCCGGCGAAGCTCCTCTGCCCGAGCTTCTCGCTCGGGCCTGAGCGGCAGCAGCTCCAGCTCGAACTTGCGCCAGGCCGCCACGTTGTGTGCGTTCTGCGCGATGGCGACGAGCTTGGCGTCCAGGACGCCAATTCGCTCGTCAAGCGTTTGCACCTTGGCCGGATCTACGCCCAGGCCCTCCAGAACCCGGTCATGCGCCTCCTTGGCTTTGGCACGCTGTTCCTTGGCGCCGGTGTCCGCAGCGCCAGCTTCCCGGGTGAGCTGCGCGAGTGCATCGTCGCGCTGGGTCCTGAGCTTGTTGATCCGCTCATCGAACTGGCGCAGCACAGAGCCGCGGCGCGCCTGCTCGTCCTTCGTCAGCGTGTTGAATTCCTTGGTGAGCGCTGACACGGCCAAGCGAAGCTTGGCTGCCTCATCAGCGTGGCCCTTGCGCACGCGCTCCAACTCGAGTGCGACGTGCTTTTTAGCGCGAACCACCGCCTCTGCTGTGTCGACCTGATTCGTCGTAGCGCGATTGAGCTCATGCTCGCCAGTCTGGAGCGCCTTGCGGGCGGCATCCAGATCGGCCTGCGCCTTCTTGGCCGCGGTGTGAGCCTCCTGGTGCCGGGCTCGGATGCTTTCCAGGTTGGCGGCCGACGCTGCGATGCGGGCACGCGCGCCGTCCTGCGTTGCCCACTGGGGCAACTCGATCGGCGCTACGTTCAACCGCAGAGACCCGACGTTGATCTCCTCGCTGTGCTGGGCGTCCGGCCCCTCCTGCTGCGTCAACTCGGCCACGCGGAAGGCGCCATCCTCGAAGCGCGCGGTCAGGTCGGTGCGCAGCAACCGCTCGGGATCGAGCACCTTGGCCGCGCCGGTCCACAGCGCGGTCGGCTGTGAGCGCAGCGTTGCGAGGACGCTTCCCGCTGGCGGGTTGAGTTGCGCCTGCAGGACCTCGTGGTGAGCAGCCGCGTCTGCCAACTGAGCTTCCGCCTGGTTCAGGGTCTGCAGGGTTTGTGTCTGTAGCCCGTCGCCCGACTTCACCTCGAGGCGTGTGCGCTCCACATGCTGCTTGCGCTCCGACAGAACCTGGTTGGCCTGCGCCAGCGACGCCTCGGCGCCGGCAAGGTGCTCTTGGGCTTCCTCGGGCGCCTCAGCCACGCGGGCCAGCGTCTCGTGGGATCCGATGTCGCCCCGGTGTTGTGCAATCAACTCTTCGATCTCGACCAGGCGGGGCGCCGCCGGTGTCGAGTCGAGCTCGGCAATCACGCCGTTTCGCTCCTCCTCCACCGCGGCGACCTGTGCCTCGCACTCACGGGTGGCGGTCTCGCGCTGGGTCTGGATCTGTCCTTTTCGGGTCTGAAGGTCCTTTTCGAGGTTGGCCAGCGTCACCTGCAGGGCCTGCTGCGCATCGTTCGCGCGCTCGGTCAGGCTGTTGCGCTCGGTGGTGGCCACCTGCTTGTCATGGGTGTACTGGCCCTGCAGGGTGTGCTCCGCCACCATGCTCTTGATGCCGATGGAAGTGAAGTGCCGATCTTGTCCCTGGATCTCCTCCACAGCGGCTGTGGCGCTTGCGAGCTGGGTTTTGGACTCGCTGACCGCCCTGGCGTGCGTTGCGGCGTCCTCGGCGGCGGATTGCTCTAGATCGTGCATCGCGACGGTGAGCTTGCCGAGCTCGAGGTCCAGTTGATCAAGCGTGGCGACGCGGCGATCGATGCTCAGGTCGCAGGCGGCGCGCAGCGACCCCAGATCAAGGGCGATCTGCCCGACCTTCCTGGCCTGCTCTTCGATGACCTTCTTGCGCGCCGTGTCGTTGAGCACTTCCTGGGCATGCTTCACGTTGGCCAGCCAGCTGTCGACGTCCTTGCGGTCCTTGCGTAGCTGCCGCGCGTTGGAGTTGCGGGCGCCTTCAAAGGCCGAGTCGTTCAGCCGCTCAAGCACCAGGTTCTGCAGGTCGCGGAATGTGATCTTCTCGGAAGTCATGGCCACGGCAATCAGATCCAGGCCGAACAGGCTGGACGGCCCCAGAGAATGCCGGGCGGCCCAGGGGCGGAGGCTGCGCGCCTCCTTCGTGAGACGATGCTCGTAGAGGATGACGCTGCGGTACTCGTGCAGCTCGAACCGCGGCGAAACCTCGATGTTCATGGCCTCGAGGCGATCCTTGAAGCGGTCGCGGTCCACGAAGTCACCGTTCTCATCGACGAAGTAGCTCTCCTTGTAGCCGCCCTCGACGATCATGAACTCGGGCCGCTCGGCCCCTGGCTTGGCGAACATGACGGCCAGGCGCAGGTCATCTTCCGTCTCCCGCTCGTATTCGAACGCGACTGCGCTGCTCGGGCCGGGCAGCGTGTAGCCGATCAGGTGGTGTTTCTGGGTGCCCCGCAGGATGCGCTCGGGGCTTGCCCCATAGAAGAGAGGAATCAGCCGCATGAAGCTGGACTTGCCAACGCCGTTTTCGCCGATTGCCATCGTGTGGGCGCGGAGATCGAGCAGCGCGATCTGCTGCGAAGCAGCGTTCGTGCTCGCATTGCGAATATTGACGGCGAAGACTTTGCGAAGGCGATGGGGCATGGAAGGGTCCGTTTTCGGCCGCTAGAGTAGCTGAAAGCCACGGGCATCAAACGCCACTCGCATGCAATTGGCAAAGAAAGCAGAATTGGCGGTATTCGTCAATCCCTGCAAAGGGCAGTAGATGATTGCTGGTCAACTCGGTCTGCAATCGGGCGCGAAGCAGTCCTCACGCTTTGACACTGCGCCTGACCGCAACCAGTCCAGGATTACGGTAGGGACGCCCATTACTGGACGCCCCCCGCACAGATCCGTACGTGCCCGATTCGAGCATACGGCTCCTACCTTGGGTGAGTGACGGCAAAGCGCTGGTCAGGCCACGGATGAAGGATTCGGGGCGGCGGCAGCCAGGCATCAGCGAGCTTCGTGATGCTCAACAACGGCACCCTCGCCCAACTGCGCGCGCTCAAGTTGCAGGACTTCAGCGGGCGTCGCTCGCGGAGTGCTGGTACAGCCTCAGCCTCTTTGCAAGCTTCACGAGAAGAAGCGAGGCATTGCGTGATATCAGCACCGTGTTTTTCGCAAACGCGAGCCCTCAAGAGAGAACAGGCTTGCTCAGACGAAGCTGATCCAAGTAATTCGCCCAGAGCACCATCATTTCGCGGCGCTGCTCCTTCAACTGGGTCCGGTTGTACGCGGTCCCCAAAGGCCCGCTTTTGCCGTGCGCCAGCTGCTCTTCAATCACCTCAGGATTGACGCGAAGCTGATCCACCATGATCGTTCTCGCCATCGCGCGAAAACCATGCGCAGTCATTTCCGTGTTATCGAACCCCATCCGTCGCAGCGCGGTATTAACCGTGTTGTCCGACATCGGCCTCTCGCCGGTAAGCAAGCTGGGGAAAACGTAGCGCCCATGTCCGGTCAGGACTTTCATACGCTTCAACGAATCAACCGCTTGAGGGGCCAGGGGAACGAGGTGAGGCTCGCCATTGAGCTTTGCCTGCTTCGTCCTTTTCATCGATGCTGCCGGTATGACGACCTGGCTGCCACTGAAGTCGACCCAACTCCATTCCATCGCGCGGATGTTGCCGGGCCGCTGAAAAAGTAGAGCGGACAAGAGCAGCGCCTCTCTTGTTGCGGGCAGTCCACGATAGCCGTCAATCGCGCGCATGAGATCGCCCGCCTTCTGGGGATCAAGCACGGCAGCCATGTTTTTTACGATCACCGCTCCCAACGCTCCCCGCAGCTTGGTGGCCGGATCATCTTCACAGCGCCCCGTCGCGATGCCATACCGAAAGACTTGTCCGGCGTACTGGCGCAGGGAAACCGCCGTCTCATTCAACCCCTTTCCCTCGACTCGGCGCAGTGGCTCCAACAAGACGTTTGCGGTGATCTCGCCCAAAGGCAATCCCCCAATCCAGGGAAAAAGATTGCTCTCTTGCAGGCGCAACCACTTGGTGCTGTGCGCCTCGCTCCACTCTCGCTGCTTGAGCGCGTGAAATTCACGAGCGACCTTCTCGTAGGTTGTCACTGCGGTCGCGCGGACCTTTGCCTTGTCTAGGCGGCGGCGCTGGGTGGGGTCTGCACCGGTTTGCAGCACTTTGCGCGCGTCATCACGAGCCGCTCGCGCATCTTTGAGCTTGACCGCGGGGTAGCTGCCAATCGCGAGCCGCTTCTCCTTGCCACCAACCGTGTACTTCCAAAACCAGCGCTTGGATTCGTTGGACGCGACTTCTAGGTAGAGATTGCCGCTATCACTGAGGCGCGCGCGCTTCTTGTCAGAGGGGCACGAAGCGTTTTTGCAGGCGAGTTCTGTGAGCATAGGGGAACAAGGCTTTGGGTCTGAGCCAAATATACCGATGTTCCCCGTGCCGTGCCCCGTGGAAGCGTTGGCTTCGTTTGGATTATGTAGGCTTCCCTCAGACCCTCTTAACCGTAACCCCTTGATTTTCAAGAGATTTTTGGATCCCCTAGGAATACCTCGGAACGTCAACTGGAGCGGGTGAAGGGAATCGAACCCTCGTATGAAGCTTGGGAAGCTGCCGTTCTGCCATTGAACTACACCCGCGGCAGGCACGGATTCTACTGGCACTCCTGAGTGCAGCCCGAGGGTGGTTGTCCACTCCGATCTTCTGGAGCAAATGAGTACGAACGAACACTGCAATCGCCAACTCAGCTGCCCTGCGTCAGTGATTTGGCTATCACCCGTTCCGGTGATGTTTGAGCGCCGACGAAAACAGTACTCTCCCCTCCCGCACGTTTAGTTACATTCAGCCTGTTTTGGTTGCATATCCATCGTTAGGAGAGGTTGGGACATGAACACTGTGTACCGCAGCATCTGGAACGCTGCGCTCGGCGCCTGGGTCGCCGTTTCGGAGGTTTCGCATCGGTGCGGGCGGCGCGCTTCTTCGGTCGCTGCCGCCGTGTGCTTGCTGGCCTTGGCTGGCCTGCCGGCAGGCGCCTGGGCGCAGGCCAGCGGCGGTACTGCATTCGTCGCGGGCGGGGGTACTGGCGGCCGGGGCGGTGCTGGAAATGGCAGTGGCGGCGGCGGCGGCAACATCGGCATGTACCCCACCAGCAACGGATCGTCTCCATCGGGAGGCAGTGGCGGAGCCGGCGGTAACGGAGCGGCTGGTGCCGGCGGAGTCGGGGGAGCGGTGGGCGCGACCAGCGTCACGGGCTCCGTCGGCGGATCGTCGGGAAGCACCGGCGTTCCCGATCCCGATCCGATCTATGGGGCGGGCGGCGGCGGCGGCGGTGGTGCCGCCGTGTACACCTCTGGCACCTCCATCACCGTGACGGGCGCCACCACGCTCCTGGGGGGCAGTGGCGGCGATGGTGGCAGCGGGCGACTGGCCGGCGGCGGCGGCGGTGGTGGCGCGGGCCTTCAGGGTGTCGCCGCCAATGCGGTAGTCAGCAATGCGAGCCAGGCCATCGTCGGCGGCAATGGCGGCAACGGCGGTATCGGCCAATGGGCCGGCGGTGGCGGCGGCGGCGGAGACGGCATCGTGCTGCAAGGTGGGGGCGCCACCGTCACCAACACCGGCACGGCCACTGGCGGGAGCGGAGGGAATGGCGGCGTGGCGACCATCGGCGGCATGGTGGGCGGCGGCGGCGAGGGCGGCGCCGGCCTGGCGATGGAGTCCAGCGGCAACTCGGTGCTCAATACCGGGGCACTGGTGGGGGGCGCGGGCGGTGCCGGCGGCAGCAGTGCCGCCAATGGCATCGGAGGCGCAGGTCTGCGCATCCGCGGCAATGCGAACAGCATCGTCAACAGCGGCACCCTGACAGGCGGCATGGGCGGCGACGGCGTCACGCGCGGCGACGCGGTTCGCGTCACCGGCAACGACAACTCGGTCGAGCTGCAGAACGGCTCGGTGATCAATGGGACCCTGTCGGCAATCGGCACCGGGAACGTGCTGCGCCTCTCGGGCGTGGCGACCGACGGCACCACTTCGCTCGGCGCCGCGACCTATCGCGGCTTCGAGCGCTACGAGAAGACAGGCGCCAACACCTGGACGCTGACCGGCACCACCACCGGGCTGACGCCCTGGACGGTGCTCGGAGGCACGCTCGCCATCGCCGACGACGGCGCGCTCGGCGACTCGTCCGGCAGGCTCACGCTCGACGCCGGTACGTTGTGCTCCACCGGCACGACCACCGCCACGCGCAGCATCACCCTCGGAGCGGGCGGTGCGACCTTCGAAGTCGATCTGGTGCGTACGCTGACCCTCAACGGCACGCTCTCCGGTCCGGGCAGCCTGCGCAAGACCGGCGCCGGCACGCTGGTGCTCAGTGCGGCCAACAACTACGTCGGCGGGACGGCCGTGGAGGCGGGCAGCCTCAATGCAGCCGCGACCGGCGCGCTGGGCAGCGGTCCTGTCTCGGTGGCGGCCAATGCCTCGCTGCTCTTCAGCGGCAACGCAGACGCGAGCGGACTGACCATTACCGCCGCCGAGCGCGGCGCCACCGGCAATGCCGGCTTCGTCCGCTTCGGCGGCACCACGTCGGCAGGCAATGCCCGTCTGGTCATGAACAACGGCGCGGCCGCCGAGTTTCGCGACAACGCCACCGCGGGCAACGCCGTCATCGAGAACCACGGTGGGCTGACCAACATCTGGTTCAACGCGACGGCCG
This sequence comes from Variovorax sp. Varisp85, assembly GCF_047304045.1. Lineage (NCBI taxonomy): Bacteria > Pseudomonadati > Pseudomonadota > Betaproteobacteria > Burkholderiales > Comamonadaceae > Variovorax > Variovorax sp. Varisp85. The sequence goes on along the minus strand of NZ_JBGLYN010000084.1, from coordinate 14,008 downwards.
GCAACGCGCGCATCACCAACTTCTCGGGCGGCCAGATCAACCTGCTGGACGACGCCAGCGCGGGCCAGGCGACCTTCGTCAACGAAAGCGGCGGGCTGATTGACATCTTCGACCGCGCGAGCGCCGGCCAAGCCACGGTGGTCAACAACGCTGGCGGGCGCCTGCGCATCAGCTCGCTGACCACAGCGGGAATCTCCATCGGCGCGCTGTCGGGCATGGGCGACGTGATTCTCGGCGCCAAGGCACTGACCACGGGCGGGCTGAACGCCAACACCGAAGTCTCGGGCGTGATCTCGGGCACCGGCGGCTCGCTGGTCAAGATCGGCACCGGCACACTGACGCTTTCGGGCGCCAATACCTACACGGGCGGCACCGCGCTGCGTCAAGGGCGCCTGAACCTCGGCCACAACCAGGCGCTGGGCACCGGCGCGCTGGCGATGGACGACGACACCACGCTGGGTTTCAGCGCCGATGGGTTGACGGTTGCCAACACGATCCAACTGACAGGCAACAACGATCCGGTCATCGACACCGGCAGCTTCAATGAAACGCTGAGCGGCGCGATCAGCGGCGGCGGCTTCATCACGAAGCAAGGCACGGGCACGCTGACGCTCTCAGGCGCCAACACCTATACCGGCGCCACCAATGTGGCGCAGGGCACGCTGAAGGCCGGCGCCGCCAACACCTTCAGTGCAAGCTCCGCGTACAGCGTGGCTTCGGGCGCGACGCTGGATCTTGCAGGCTTCAACCAGACCGTGGCTTCGCTGAGCAACAGCGGCACCGTCTCGCTGGTCGGGGCGGCCGCGGGCACGACGCTGACCCTCAACGGCGCCTACGTCGGCAACAACGGTGTGCTGAGGCTAGGGACGGCTCTCGGCAACTCGGGCTCGTCGGACCGCCTGATCTTCGACGGCGCCGCAGCGGTGGCCAGTGGAAAGACCAGTGTGCAGATCACCAATCTCGGTGGACTGGGCGCACTGACCAGCGGCAATGGCATCGAAGTGATTTCCGCACTGAACGGCGCCACCACGACGGCCCAGACCACCAAGGACGCGTTCTCGCTGGCCGGCGGCCATGTCGATGCAGGTGCGTACGAGTACCGCCTCTACGCAGCCGATGCCAAGGGCGCGGGGGAGAACTGGTTCCTGCGATCAAGCATCAATGCGGTCCCACCGGCGGCGCCCGCTGCGCCGGTGATCACCTACCGATCGGAAGCCTCGCTCTACGCGGCGCTGCCGAGCCAACTGCGCCAGGGCAATCTTGCGATGCTGGGCGACCTACGCAAACGCGTGGGGGACGACGACGTCAAGGGCAGCGCGGCGATGCCGAGCGGCTCGGATCGCCACGCCTGGGCGCGCGTGCTCTCCGCCGACATCGACGTCCAGCAAGGTGGCGCCGTCTCCCCCACCGGCAAGGGCCGGCTCACGGGCTTCCAGGCCGGCACCGACCTGCTGGCCGCGCCGAACTGGCGCGCAGGCATCTACGTCGGCCAACTCGACGGCGACGCCCGCGTGCGGGGCTTCGCCAGCGGTATCCAGAACCTGGCCGTGGGCCGCAACGACCTTCGCAGCCAGTATGTGGGCGTGTACGGCACCTACACCGGTGACAGCGGGTTCTATGCCGATGCGGTGCTGCAGTCGGGCCGCCACCGCTACACGGTCGAGCCGCTGCTGGGCCAGGGCGTCGGCGGCAAGGGCAACAGCCTGCTGGGCTCGATCGAGGTGGGGCAAGCCTTTGCGCTCGGTGGCAGCGGCTGGAGCATCGAGCCCCAGTTGCAGCTGATCCACCAGCACATGGATCTGAACAACTCCGCCATTGTCGGCGCCGTCGTCCAGCCGCAGGCCGACAGCGGCTGGATCGCCCGCGCGGGTGTGCGGGTGAAGGGCCAGGTCGACACCAGCATCGGCATGCTGCAGCCGTACGGCCGCTTCAACGTCTACAGGAGCTCCAGCGGCGCGGACATCGCGCGCTTCGTGAACGGAGCAATCACGACTGACATCTCGGTGCCCACCGGCGGCGCGAGCACCGAGCTCGCGGGCGGCTTCACGCTGACCCTGGGCGCGTCGACGAGCCTCTACGGAGAAGTCGGCAAGCTCTGGGCGAGCGGCGGCAACGCCAGGGTCAAGAGCTCGGTCAATGGCTCGGTTGGCGTGCGCGTGAAGTGGTGATGAAGTTGCAGTTGCGGTGACGGTCAAATCCGGAGGCCCTACCCTGCCCGCCCCCGGAGGACCGAATGCCCAAACGCGGCCGCTCAGAACATGGAAGCCCGCGACGGCCAGCACCGGAACCTGGGAGAGCCCGACACTGATATCTAGCCAGCACCAATAGCACGAGCGCGAGCTTCAGCCCGCTGCATGGGGCCTCGGGTAAGTCCCGATCATTTGATTAATCAAGTTAACTATTCTCCCGTTCGAACGACTCGTTTCCTCCGATTTCACGAGGGGGATCGGGCAGTGCGGGCTCGAAAACTAGTTAACAACTGGAGACAATCGAATGGGTTCCCCAATCCGGAGGCCGCTGCTGGCCTGTGTCGTCGCGGCGGCCGCCGCAAGCGGATGCGGAGGGAGCGACAGGGCGGCTTCCGCATTCACCCTGTTGCCGACACCAGCCCCCGCGCCCACTTCACCCCCGTCTGCGCCCCCGCCGTCGCCCGCGCCGGCACCCGTGGCCCAGCCCGCGCTGCTCAACACGCCCGACGAGGCCGGCGGCTGTGCAGCGGTCGCGGCACTGGCGGCCGAGCTCTCGGCCGCGGGACGCACCGTGAGCATCACTTCGACCAAGATCGCGAAGACCACGGCGACCGACGCGAGCGGCAACCCGCAAAGCTACTGCGCGGTGGCCGGCACCATCAACGGCGGCCGCAAGGGCCTCCAGGCCGCGGGCCAGACCGACGCGATGTCGACCTATGCAATCGCGTTCCAGATCAACCTGCCGACGCGGTGGAACGGCCGCATGTTCATGAGCGGCGGCGGCGGCTCCGATGGCTCGGTGCCGGACACCACGGGCGCCATCAGCAACGGTGAAACCGTCCAGCCGCTGCTGTCGGGCTATGCCACCGTCTCGAACGACAGCGGCCACAGCAACGCGACCAACAACGATCCGAACAACGCGGGCACGGCCTCCTTCGGACTCGACCCCGTGGCACGCGTGGATTTCGGCTACAACGCGATCGGCCAGACCAAGCAGCTCGCCAATCAGCTGGTCGCGCGCTACTACGCCAAGAAGCAGGACTACGCCTATTTCATGGGCTGCTCCGAAGGCGGACGCGAAGCGATGATGGTTTCGCAGCGCTTCGGCGACGAGTTCGACGGCGTGGTCGCCGGAGACCCCGGCTCGGATCTTCCGAAGGCCTGGCTCGCCGAAGCCTGGGACACGCAGCAATTCGCGGCTGCGGCGCAAGCGCAGGGCTTCCTGGAAACCACGGGCCCCGGCGCCTCGAACGCGACCCCCCTGATGAATGCGGCCTTCCAGCCCGCGCAATGGGCGGCCCTGCAGCAAGCGGTACTGGCGAAGTGCGATGCCGACGACGGGCTGGTCGACGGCATGATCAACAAGCGCTCCTGCACCTTCGATGTCAGCACCCTGGCCTGCGGCGCACCGGGCGCACCAGGCGCGCCGGGCTGCCTCGTTCCGGCCCAGGTCACGGCCATGCAGAAGGTGATGGGCGGCGTGAAAAACAGCGCCGGCGACGCGCTCTACTCGGACTGGCCCTGGGACGCGGGCATCGGCGCCTTCGGCTGGCAGATCTGGAAGACCGGATTCGGCTACCGCACGAGCGGCGCGAACGATGCGATCAACGCCACCCTCGGCGGCGGCGCGGGTCCGCTGATCTTCACCACCCCGCCCACACAGGGCCTGGCGACCGGCAACTCGCTGGTGCAGTTCCAGCTGCGCTTCGACTGGGATGCCGACGCGCCGAAGATCAAGGCCACCGACGGAATCTACACCGAGTCGGCCTACAGCTTCATGGGCACGCACTCGACCGACATGTCCAAGCTCAAGGGCAAGGGCGGCAAGCTGATTCTTTATCACGGCACCAGCGACCCGGTCTTCTCTTTCAACTACACGGCCAAGTGGGTCGATTCGCTGGCCGGCAACACGGCGAACGGCACCGTGAAGGACTTCGTGCGGCTGTTCGCGGTGCCCGGCATGAACCACTGCTCGGGCGGCCCCGCCACCGATACCTTCCCGGTATTCAGCGCGATGGTCGACTGGGTCGAGAAAGGCAAGGCGCCCGATCGCCTGATCGCGAGCTCGAAGCCCGGCAATCCCGACACCGCCGGCTGGACGCTGCCCGCGGGAGTGAGCTCGCGCGTGCGGCCCCTGTGCCCCTACCCGCAATACGCGCAGTACATCGGGACCACCGGCTCGGCGCCGGCGGCATTGCTGGAACAGAACGATCCCGGCAAGTTCGTCTGCGCCAACTGACGGCGGGCATCGCCGGCCGCGATGCGGTCGCCCGCCTGCCAGGCGCGTGCGATCGGTCCGGCCGGACCGCTACACTGGCCGCCTCCATGACGGCCCGCCCCCCTCCTTCTTCCCATGAACCCGCTCGCCATCCCGACCGCAGCGGACTGGAAGACGAGCGCATGCGCCGGCTGCTGGGCTACAGCCTCGTGCAGGCCACGATCCCCACGTCGACCCTCTACGAGAAGCACGTGGGCGAACCCTTCAACCTGCGGCGGGTCGAGTTCTCGCTGCTCGTGCTGGTCGACTCGAACAGCGATGTGACGCCCAAGCAGCTCGCGCGTGCGCTGTACGTCTCGATGCCTTATCTCACGATCACGCTCGATCGGCTCGAAGAACGCGGCCTGCTGAATCGCAGCCGCAGCGAGACCGATCGCCGCTCGGCGCACGTACGCCTCACGCGCAAGGGCAGCGATCTCGTCAAGAAGGCGGAGACCGTCGCGGCGAAGATGGAGGCCGATCTGCTGGCACACCTGACGCCCGGCGAGCGAGGGATGCTGTTCGAATTGCTCGAACGGGTGGCTGCGCACCGGCGGGTGTGAGCCCCGGGTTTCCCGCCGCAGCCTCTTCGTTCAGCTCACTGCCTTCGCCGCGAGCGCGCCCAGCGTGCGCAGGCCCTTCTCGATGCGCGCATCCCAGCCGTAGCCGCCGCTCAGGCGCATGCAATGGGCATAGCGCCCGCTCGCCGAGAACACCACGCCGGGCGCGAAGCACACGCCCTTCTTCAGCGCCTGAGCGAACAGCGCCCGCGTGTCGAGCGCCTTGGGAAGTTCGAGCCACAGCACGAAATTGCCCGCTGGCCGAGTGATCCTGGTCCCCGGCGGAAAGGCTTGCTCGATCACGCGCGACATGCGCTCCAGCGTGTCGGCGAACTCGCGCCGCAAGCGGCGCAGGTGGCGGTCGTAGTCGCCGTTCGAGAGAAAGTCCGCAAGCGCAGCCTGCGTCAGCACCGGTGTGGCCAGCGTCGAGGCGAACTTGCTCTCGAGCACGCGTGCCATGTGGCGGCCCGGCACGATCCAGCCGATGCGATAGCCCGGCGCCAGCGTCTTCGAGAACGAACCGCAGTAGATGGTGTTGTCGTGGCGGTCGAGCGCGCTGAAGGGAATCGGGCGTTCCTCGCCGAAATGGATGTCGCCATAGACGTCGTCCTCGATCAGCGGCACGCGGTGCTTCGCGAGCAGGCGCAGCACCTCGCGGCGATTCTCGATCGGCATCGTGAAACCCAGCGGATTCTGGAAGCTCGAAGCCAGCACGCAGGCGCGCACCTGGCCCGCGGCAAGCACGTCGCGCAGTGAATCGATCACCACGCCGGTGCCGGCGTCGGTGGGCAGTTCCACCACCCGCAGGCCGCGCATGCGCAACACCTGCAGCAGGCCGAAGTAAGTCGGCGATTCGATGGCGACCGCATCGCCAGGCTCGGTGACCGCGTCGAGCGCGAGCGCCAACGCCTCGGTGCAGCCGCAGGTGATGGCGATGGCGTCAGGTGACAAAGCCTGTCCGAAGCGCATGGCACGGCGCGCGATTTCCATGCGCAGCGACAGTTCGCCGCGCGGCGGTGAGTAGGTGTTGAGCTGCGCGCCCTTCACGCGCGCGGTGCGCGCGAGGATGCGGTCGAGCTTGGAGGAAGCAAGGATCCGCGCGCTAGGAATGGCGCAGCCCAGCGGCACGTAGGCCTCGTTCGATGCGTTCTCGAGCAGTTGCAGCATGAGGTTCGACACTGCCACCTTGGTCGGGCGCAGCGGCGGCCGCGTGGGTGCCGGCAGCGGCAGCGCCGTCGGTATCCGGGCCACGTAGTAGCCCGACTGCGGCCGCACCTCGAGCACGCCGCGGTCCTCGAGCAGCCGATAGGCCTGCACCGCGGTGCTCAGGCTGGTGCGGTGCTGCGCGCTGATCTCGCGCAGCGATGGCGCGCGGCTGCCCGCGGGCAGCGTGCCGCTCTCGACGAGGCCGGCGATGAAATCGGCCAGCTCTTCGTAGCGGAAGCGCGTGGCGGGCTGCGGATCGGCACCGCCGGCGGAATGTGTTTCGAGCGTCATGGCTTCAACTGTGCTGGTCGCAATTTCAGAAAACTGTGGCTGTTATCTTGAACCTGGAGCTTGCACCATCGAAGGCAGCTACACAAGACGGGTACGAGAAGCCATGGATCGATTTCCGGACAACGACATCATCTCGCTGGTCTCGAGCGCGCCGCGCCACGACCTGGCCGAGAGCGTGGGACCGAACCTCTGGCTCGGCGAACTGCTCGGCTCCAACCTGGCAGAGATCGGCGCGCTTCAGTTGGGCTACGGCACTGCGGCGGGCGGTGCGCAGCTGCGCACGCAGATCGCCGCGCGTCATGGCGTGGATGCCGACGATGTGGTCGTCACGGTCGGCGGCATGCATGCGCTGTTTCTCCTTGCCTTCACGCTCTGCGGGCCAGGCGACGAAGCGGTGATCGCCGAACCGGCCTTTCCGCTCGCGCGCAATACGCTCGGGGCGGTCGGCGCGACCGTGCGCTCGCTGCCGCTGAACTTCGACGCCGGCTACCGGATCGACCTCGAGGCGCTGCGCGCGCTGCTCTCGTCGAAGACCCGCATCGTGAGCCTCGCTTCGCCGCAGAATCCCTCGGGTGTCGCCATCCCGGCGTCGACGCTGCGCAAAGTGGCCGAGCTGATGCGCACGCATGCGCCCGATGCCTGGCTGATCGTCGACGAGACCTATCGCGAGGCGGCCTACGGCGACCACTCCACCTTGCCCAGCGCCAGTGCATTGGGGCCTCGGGTGGTCACGGTGGCATCGCTCTCCAAGTGCCATGGCGCCGCGGGGCTGCGCATCGGCTGGGCGATCGTGCGCGACGCGGCGCTGCGGCAAGCGCTGATCACGGCAAAGTTCAACACCGTGATCTCGTGCTCGCCACTGGACGAGGCACTGGCGGCCACGGTTCTGAAGCAAGGGGAGCACATCGTCGGCACGCGGCGGCGGCATCTCGCGCACAACCTGGGGACGCTCGAGGCCTGGGTCGGCCGCCACGCCGCGCGGATCGAATGGGTGCGTCCGGACGCCGGCGCGCTGTGCTGCGTGCGGCTGAAGCCGCAGGTGTATGACGATGCGGCGCTGCAGCGCTTTCAGGCGGCACTGCATGAACGCAGTGTTCGGCTGGCGCCGGGCCCCTGGTTCGGCGACCAGCCCCGTGTGTTCCGCCTCGGCTTCGGCCTGGCGACCAACGCCGAGCTCGCCGCCGCGCTGCACTGCGTGGGCCAGGCGCTGGAGTGGGCCGCGGCCTGAGGTCTTGCTCAGCCGGGGCCCGCCATGCTATGGCTGCCTGGATTTATGCACTTTTCTTCTGAAATGCCACCCAGAAAGCAAACCCATCGCGATACCAAACCACGTCCCGGGGATGAGTGCGATCGCGAGCGTCGTCATCAACGGAACGGAAACAAGCAACCCGACGGGAACCATCACTACCGAGAAAAAGAAAATGGTTGATGCGCTGTAGGAAAGAACGAATAACGCCCCCCTGAAGGGGACGTGCTTCGTCTCGTCCCACAGACTGGGACACAACCAGGTTGCTACACCATCGAAGCTGAAAGGAGTCCAAGGAAGATCGATGTCCGGCTTCATAGGGGGCTGGCAGGTACCTTTGAATTCTTGTCCTGGCCGGGCTTCTTCTCGACTGCCGGCGCAAGACCGCACCGCGCCAAGAACTGGTTCATGGCGCGGCGCGCTCTCACCACTTCATGCGCAGCCCGAGCGAGCCTTGCAGGGAAGTCTTCACATCCGTCGCGCCACCCGAGGCCCACAGCTTGCCGACTTCGCCGTAGATGCTGGTCGTCTGATTCAGCGCCAGGGTGAGGCCACCGGCCAGCTCGCTGACGGTGGAACCGGTGCGGCCCGTGACGTCGGTCGTGGCGGCGGGTCCGACGAAGCGGACCACGTCGGCACCACTGCTCGCCTTGTAGAGGTTGAAGCGGCCGTACGGTTGCAGCGTGCCGAGCGCCGTGGCCATCTCGCCCTTCAGGCGCACGCCGATGCGCGCAATCCAGCCGTCGTTACTGTCCTGCCGCACGTTCGCACCGGAGATCGCGATGTTGTCCAGGCCAAGGTGCTGGTGGATCAGCTGGAGCTGCGGCTCGATCTTCCAGCCGCTCTCGCCTAGCGCGAAGGCCTGGCCCACTTCGATGGACGCCATCAGGCTGTCGCCCTTGCCCGCGCCGCGCGAGGTCGACAACGGCTCGATGGTGTAGCGGTGCCGCCCAGCCTGCAGCACGGCATCGGCATAGAAGCCCGAATCGGCGGTCCAGGTGCCGTAGGCGCCCAGGTACTGGCTGCGCAGGTCGTTGGAACCGACGGCCAGGTTGGCGATGCCGCTGGCGAAGCCGTTGACCCTGACGCGGCCGTCGAGTTGGCCGACGTACACACCGGCACGCCAGTTCGAGGTGGCGAAGAGGTCGGTGCCGGCCTGGAAGCCCTTGACGTTGCCCTTGCTGTGCGGGCTGACGGTGCCCTGCTGGCGGATGTCGATGTCGGTGGCGATCACACGGCCCCAGGCACGGCGCTCGGTGCCGGTCGATGCGGGGCCGCCGGCCTTGACGTCGTCGTCGCCGATGCGCTGGTGTAGGTTGCCGATCATGGCCAGGTCCATCTGGCGCACCTGGCTGGGCAACGCGGACAGCAGCGGGACTTCGGCGCGATAGGTTGGCACTTGCACGGTGATGGGGCCTGTAGTGCCGGTGCCGCCGGTCGAGACACCCGCGCCTGTCGCTGGCGTTGCCGTCGATACCGTCGCCGTGGTGGTCGAGCGCAGGTACCAATTCTCGCCGGCACCGCTCGCGTCGGCGGCATGCAAGCGGTACTCGTAGGCGCCCGCATCGACGTGCCCGCCTGCGAGAGAGAAGGCGTCCTTCGTGGTCTGCGCGGTGGTGGTGGCACCGTTGCGCGCCGAGATCACCTCGATGCCGTTGCCCGTGGTCAGTGCGCCCAGGCCACCAAGTTGCGTGATCTGCACGCTGGTGCGGCCGCTGGCCGAGGCGCTCGCGCCGTCCAGCACCAGCCGGTCGCTCACGCTGTTGCTGTCGCCCAGGAAAGTGCCCAGCCGCAGCACGCCGTTGTTGCCGGCATAGGCGCCGGTGACGGTGAGCGTGGTGCCCGGTGCGGTGCCCACCAGCGAGACGGTGCCGCTGTTGGCGAGCGAGGCCACCGTCTGGCTGAAGCCCGCGAGGTCGAGCGTGGCACCGCTTTCCACCGTGTGTGCCGAGGCCGCACTGAAGGTGCCGCTTGCGCCTGCCCTCAGGGTGCCTTCGGCCACGTCGGTCGCGCCGGTGTAGCTGTTGGCGCCCGAGAGCGTGAGGGTGCCGCTGCCCAGCTTGGTGATGAAGCCGCTGCCGCTGATGTTGCCGCTGAGCGCTGCGCTGAAGCTGCCGGTGTCGATCACCGGGTCGTCGCTGCCGGTCAGCACGATGGCGTTGGCGAGGTTCAGGCCGTCGGCGGCAAAGCCGAGCGTGGTGCCGTTGTCCATTGCCAGCGCGCCGGTGCCCAGCGCCAGGCTGTTGCCGACGTTCAATCGGCCCTGCTTGAGCGCGGTGCCCCCGCTGTAGCTGTTGGCTGCGGTCAGCGTCGTGGCGCCGGCGCCCTCTTTCACGAGCGAGCCGGTGCCGCTGATCGTGCCCGACAGCGTGAGCGCGTTCGAGCGGTTGATGGCCAGCGTCGCGTTGTTCAGGATGTTGCCCACGATGCTGCCCGTGGTGCCGCCGTTGCCGAGCTGCAGCGTTCCCGCGGAAACAGTGGTGAGGCCCGTGAAGGTCTGGTCCCCGATCAGCGTGAGCGTGCCCGTGCCGGTCTTCTCGATGCCGCCCGTGCCGCTCAACAGGCCGCTGTAGGTTGCGTTGTCGGGCTGGGCAAAGCGCACGAGTCCGTTGTCGGTGATCGTCGCCGGCGCGAACTGCGCGCTGCTCTGCAGCACGCCGCCCGAGCCCACGGTCATGCTGCCTGCATAGGCGCTGTTGTCGGCGCCAAGGATCAGCGTTCCCCCCAGGACCGTGGTGCTCGTGATGCCCGCTGGTGCCAGCGCGACATTGAATTTCCAGGTGCCGCTGTTGTTGACCAGCGTTTCGAATCCGGTAAGAGACCGCGGCGCGAAAGTGTCGCTCGCGCCGTTGTCGCTGTTGAGCGTGAGCAGGTCGGCGCCCGCGCCACCGCTGATGTTGCCGGTGATCGTGGCTCCCGTGTACCAGCGCAGCACGTCGCTGCCGCCAGCGAAGGCGAGCGAGCCGACGAGGCTGCCCTTGTTGGTGAAATCGACCGCCATCGTGCCGCTGGCGCCGATGACGGTCGTCGTGGTCGAGTTCGTGCCGGCACCAGCGACGATGCTGCCGGTGTTCACGACGGTGTTGGAACCGCTGTTCGCCTGGAACCAGATCGCGGTATGGGCAGAGCTGATCGCGCCGTTGTTGGTGATGATGTTTCCGCTGCCCAGGGGGTTGATGGCTTCGGAGTTGCCACCTGAGCCGCTGGCGGCGACGGAGCCCCCTGCATCGATGGTGATCGTGCTGTTGTTGTTGACCTCGATCGTGTTCGCACCGATGCCCGGGTAAGGCGATGCGCCGCCGCTGGCGGCATTGTTCTGAACGATCCCGCCGTTCTGGATCACGATGGCAGCCTGGTCGCCGACGCTGATGCCCGAGCTGTTGCCTGTATCGACCGTCGCGCCCGACGTGACCGTGACCGAGACGCCCGGCGTGGTCGCCGCGCCCGTACCTACCGTCGTGCCCTGGTTTCCCGTGCAATTGACTGCATTGGCATTCGTGTCCGTCGTACATGCGGCGGAGGCGGGCAAGGAAGCAGCCGCCAGCAAAGTGGCGGCTAGCAGGGCCACGCCCTGCGTGGCTGAGGTAGATCTTGCGTGGCCACGTCCCAATTCGGAAGCGACGGTCCAAAGGGCGAGTGCGTCGTTCCAGATGACGCGAAAAATCCGGTTCATAACCTGTCTGTCCTGGCAATGCGCTCCGCAAGAACTGCGGGCGCGGGCGCCGGTATTTCCGGTGCTCCATGCCTCCCTGTGCGAGCCGCGGACTCTAAATACAAACAATCGTAATTGGAGCTTTCGCCTCAGCCCGAATTATGCATTCCTCGTACAAACGCCAATTTATTCACGTTCGTTTTTATTGCATCCTGAATCGATCTCAGGATTACATTGAAATATGAGAGACTGAATTTCATTTATCGTGTCAATTGAAAACAACGGGGTCCGGAGGGGCTGCTTTTTCGCTCCGCAAATCGCCCTTCGGCCAAATTGATGGATTTGATCAATCAACTGGTGCAGCCCTATAACCCCGCAAAACCGCCGAGACGAGCGAGATTCTCATTTAACAAAGTTTGCTTCCATGACGATAGCCCACCGAGCCGACGCGATCGCAATAGTTGATGACGACCCCCGCGTGCGGCAATTGCTAGGCAGCTATCTTTCGCAAGAGGGATTCGAGGTATTCGAGGCCGAGAACGGTGCATCGCTCTCGTCGATCCTGCATCGCCGCGCGATTGACCTCATCGTGCTCGACCTGCTGCTGCCGGACGAGGACGGCTTTTCGATCTGCCAGCGGCTGCGAGCCAATGGCATCCGGGTTCCCATCATCATTCTCAGTGCGCAGGCGCAAGATACCGATCGAATTGCGGGATTGATGATGGGCGCGGACGACTATGTCCGCAAACCATTCAATCCCAGGGAAATACGAGCGCGTATCCAGGCAATTCTGCGGCGCAGCCCTCCGAGGGAGGAGCCGGGCGGTCCTTCGAGCAGAAACGAGGTGGTCCGGTTTGGTCCATTCGAATTCAACCTGGGCACGCGCACGCTTCGCAGGGACGGGCTAATCCTGGGCATCACAACCGTTCAGATCGCGATACTCAAGGTGCTGGTCCGCCATGCGGGGCAGCCGCTTTCGCGGGAAAAACTCGCTCAGGTAGCGCGTGGCCGCGAACTCGGCGCTTTCGAGCGCAGCCTGGATGTGCAAGTCTCCCGGCTTCGAAAGCTATTGCAGAACGGACCGTCCTCTTACATCCTGACGGTGTGGGGCGTCGGGTATATGTTCGACCCCAGCGGCGAAGGCGGGGTTATTCGACCACCCGACCTGGACGCGAAGCTAGTTGGGCATCCAGCCATTGAGCACGTCGCCTGAACGCGCGGCACTGTGTTCGCGGGATCGAGAAGCAGTGCGGACATCGCTACGGTCTGGCCCCACCCCACCGGCAAACCACCGAAAGATGTTGGTCTGCTTTCCCCTTTCTTCGCCGAACCTGACGAAGAGAAAGCCCCGTTCTGCATTGCCCTGCGCGTCAACGGGAATGCCGGCAGCCCGAAGGGCAGTGACCTCTTCGCTGGCGTCCAGGTCGAATGGCAGTTTCAAGGTGATGGTCGCGCTGTGGATGGTCCGTCTCGGCATTGCTTCGCTTTCGCATGCTTGCAAGTGTCCGAGTTGACCCGAAAGGAGCCTCTCCAGGCATCCCGTATTTATAGGAGGTCCGCACGCGATTCGCGTGGGGCGGTCCTTGCTGGGCGGCCGGATCAGCCGGAGGCTTTCACGGCCTCGACCAAAAACCGCACAAAGGCTTTCCCGGCATCGGGCAGCGAGCGCCCCGCCATGGTCTCGATCTCGAGGTGGCGCTCGTTCATCTCGCGGTCCTTGAGCGGAATGGCGACCAGCGCCTTGCTCCGCAACAGCGTTCGCATCGACAGCGCGCCATAGAAAGCAACGCTGCCGCCGGCCGCCGCAAAACTCAGCAGCGCACTCGCATGGTTGCTGGACATGGCCTGCTCATAGCGCAAACCCTGCCGGATGCAGCTGGCGTCGAGCAGGCGCCGGATCGAGCTGTCTTCCTGCGGCAACCCCAGCGGGTACGCCACCACCTGGCGCAGCGACAACTGCCGCTGCATCGCCAGGGGGTGATCCCTCGCCATCACGGCCAGGATGGGGCTGGGGTGCCGCAGTTCGATCTCGATGCCGGGCTCGGGCACCGCGCTCAAGGTGATGCCCACGTCGGCTTCGCCGTCGCGCACGCGCCTGGAAATGTCGCCCAGCGAACAGACCTCGAGGTGAAAGCGGATGCCCTCGTGCTTTTGCCGGAACTGCGCGATCAGCGTCGGGATGAAGTCGAAGGCAAAACCCTCCGTGCTCGCCACGCGCACATGCCCGCTGCGCAGGCCGCGCAGGCCGGCGATGTCGTTGGTGACCCGCTCGATGTCCTGCTGCGCCCGCTTGGCGTGCGCGGCCAGCATCTCGCCGGCCGCGTTGGGCACCATGCCGCGCGCGTGGCGCTCGAACAGGAGCGTGTCGAGCTCGCGCTCCAGCCGTGCCACCTGCCGGCTGACCGCCGAGGGCGCGACGTTGAGCTTGAGCGCGGCGTCCTTCACGGAACCGGTCTTCACAACCTCTAGAAAGTACCGGACCGCGGTTTCCTGCAAGGCGCGAATTGCCATGGATTTCCCGGTTGGTGCGGCCACAAGCGGCCTGCGTGGAATTTCAGAAAGCGCAAAACAAAAAATAAAAAAATAACATTTTAGAAAGCCCCCCCC
>NZ_JBGLYN010000083.1:0-28385 GCF_047304045.1 Variovorax sp. Varisp85 | reverse complement strand
GGCTGGGGCGGCGGTGGGGGCGGCGGAGGCGGATCTGCCTTCGGCTTCGGCGGCTCGACGAACTGGCTCAGCATTTCGACTGGAATCACCACCTCGGCGGCGCGGCGGAGCAACCCGCTCTGCAGCGCCCAGAGCGCAGCCGCGTGGAACAGGATGACACCGCCGGCAATGACGACATTGCGCGAAAGGCCGAGGACGGAAGGGGGGGGAGCAAAGCGGTCAGACACGATCAACCATTCGAATGCGGGCACCGCGAAAGGTGCCCCGATTTCAGCAAAACCGCTACGAAGACAACACTTGCGCCAGTTGCGCTACTTGCGAAAGATCCACCAGACCGAGCCTGCAACCAGGATCAGGCTGCCGCCGAGTGTCGAGAAGAGTTCCATGCCTTGCTTTCCTTGATGGAGTTGGCAAGCTGGATCGCCCTCGGACCTGATTCGCAGCTCAGCGCGGCGACCGGATGCGAAGCGCTGCACTGCGCGACGATATCTCGCGCACACCCCTCACATTGGCCACACTGGGTGGCCACGCCAAGTTCGAACTGAACCTCGTCGAAAGTCATGCCGGCCCGCACGTGGCGTGCGATTTCTCGGTCGGAGACTCGGCGGCAGACGCAAACGATCATGGCTGTGAAAGCGGCAGTTGGCTGGCTGTTGGATTTGCTTAATTATAAATAAGAATCCGTCGCATTCACAATAACCATGTGTTACTGATTCATGCAAGTGAGCCAGATCCCTGGATTCAGACCTCGGACCAGAGCCGAAGCAGGTTGTGGTAGTGGCCGGTCAGCGCCACGGTTTCCTCGCCTTCGCCGAAGCGGGCACGAAGTTTCTGGATGTTCTGGTCGAGTTCGAACAGCATGCCGCGCTGCTGGTCGCTGCGCACCATGCTCTGCAGCCAGAAAAACGAACAGATCCGAGCCCCCCGGGTCACGGGGTGGACGCGGTGCAGGCTGCTGGCCGGATAAAGAATGAGGTCGCCGGCCGGCAGCTTCACTTCGTGCGAGCCATAGGTGTCGATGACCTCCAACTCGCCACCCTCGTAACGGCCGGTTGCCCGCATGCATCTTGAGAATGAACAGGCCGGTGATCGAGAAGACCAGTGCGGCGCCCGCGAAGATGTCGATGAACCAGCTCCACGCGGCACCGGTGTTGCGGCCCTTGTGGAGGTCGTTGAAGTAGGAGAGCCAGCCGCGGTCGGTGCGCTCGTACTCGATCTCGCCGTCGGCCAGGCTCAGGCGCAGCCAGGCGTCGCCGCCAGGGCGGGGGAGCGAGAGATAAATTTCGTCGTCCGACCACTCGGCCTCGCGGCCCCGCGGTACCGATGTCCCAGTGCTTCTGCACCCAGGCCTGCAGTTCGGCGGGCAAGGGCGCCTTTCCCTTGAGGGCCTTGGCGGCTGGCAACTGCTTTTCGAGTTGCGTGCGCAGGACTTCATCGACCGAACCGCTCAGCTTCGTGACGGCCGGCCGGGCCTCGATCTGCCCCGCGTGATTGAGCGTGAAGCCCGTGACGCTGAACAGGATCATGCCAATCAGGCAGATCGCCGAACTCACCCAATGCCATTCGTGCAGGGTCTTGAGCCAGTAGGCTCGTCGGCGGGTGTCGGGGCGGGCGGCAGTCATCATCGAAGGCGCGGATTCTATCCGTGCAAATGAGAATGACTTCTATTTGTGATTGGTTGAGTTGCGTAAAGCAATAAAAAACGGGACCGAAGTCCCGTTGATCGGCAGGCGCGAAAGCCTCGCTTATTCGAGTTCGCCCATCTGCGATTGCAGGTAGTTCTGCACCCCGACCTTGTCGATCAGGTCGATCTGGGTTTCGAGGAAGTCGATGTGCTCTTCCGTGTCGTCCAGGATTTCCTGCAACAGGTCGCGCGAGACATAGTCGCGCACCGATTCGCAATGCGCGATGCCGTCCTTGATGGTCGCTTGCGCGCCGGTTTCGGCGCCGAGGTCGCAGCGCAGCAGTTCCGGCACGTCTTCGCCGATGTTCAGCTTGCCCAGGTCCTGCAGGTTCGGCAGGCCGTCGAGCATGAAGATGCGGTCCATCAGCTTGTCGGCATGCTTCATCTCGCCGATCGATTCCTCGTATTCCTTCTTCGCCAGCTTGTCCAGGCCCCAGTGCTTGAGCATGCGGTAGTGGAGGAAGTACTGGTTGATTGCAGTGAGCTCGTTCTTGAGCTGCGCCTGCAGATGTTCGATGACCTTGGGGTCGCCCTTCATGATCGTTTTCCTTGTTCTGAAAGAGGGGATTGTCCGGTTCCTCGGAGGGCCCGCGCAAGCATTCCCCTGCGCAGTCGGTCTGCATGCGTACGAGGGTGATAGGCGTTCGTATTCGGGCGGGCAACGAAGGCGAGGACGCCTTTGTTTTTCATAGGCCGCACCGATGTTGTCGATAGTTCAATGCTATTAATGTGTCTTATTTGGTAGTTATACTCATGGCTCGCACTTACTTTTGTCCACCCGAAGCATCCAAGGAATCACCATGTCCCTGATCAACACCCAAGTCCAACCCTTCAAGACCCAGGCCTACCTCAACGGCAAGTTCATCGATGTGTCCGACGAGACGCTCAAGGGCAAGTGGTCCGTGCTGATCTTCATGCCGGCGGCCTTCACCTTCAACTGCCCGACCGAAGTCGAAGACGCGGCCGACAACTACCCCGAGTTCCAGAAGCTGGGTGCCGAGGTCTACATCGTGACCACCGACACGCACTTCTCGCACAAGGTCTGGCACGACACGTCGCCGGCCGTCGGCAAGGCCAAGTTCCCGCTGGTGGGCGACCCGACCCACACGCTGACCAACGCTTTCGGCGTGCACATCCCCGAAGAAGGCCTGGCACTGCGCGGCACCTTCGTGATCAACCCCGAGGGCATCATCAAGACCGCCGAAGTGCACTCCAACGAAATCGCGCGCGACGTCAAGGAAACCCTGCGCAAGCTCAAGGCAGCGGTCTACACCGCCGCCCACCCGAACGAAGTCTGCCCGGCCAAGTGGAATGAAGGCGACAAGACCATCGCACCGTCGTTCGACCTCGTCGGCAAGATCTAAGCGCCCCGCGCGAAAGCCCGGGCGCTCACGAGGCCCCGGGCTTTTTCGTCCCCAGTTGATAGTTTTCAGTTATCGAAAGAGAGTCCCTCATGCTCGACGCCAGCACCAAAGCCCAATTGAAGAGTTACCTCGAACGCGCCACGCAGCCGATCGAGATCGTCGCCTCGCTCGACGACGGCAAGGCCTCGGGCGAGATGCTGTCGCTGCTGAAGGACGTCGCCGAAGCCTCGCCGCTGGTCAAGCTGACCGAAAGCCGCGACGACAACCACCGCAAGCCCTCGTTCTCGGTCAATCGCCCGAGCGAAAACCACGGCCCGCGTTTTGCCGGCCTGCCGATGGGCCATGAATTCACTTCGCTGATCCTTGCCTTGCTGCAGATCGGCGGCTATCCCCCCAAGGTCGAGCAGGCAGTGCTCGACCAGATCAAGGCGCTCGACGGCGATTTCGAGTTCGAGATCTACGTCTCGCTCACCTGCCACAACTGCCCCGACGTGGTCCAGGCGCTGAACCTGATGGCAGTGCAGAACCCGCGCATCCGCACCACCATGATCGAAGGCGGCACCTTCCAGGACGAAGTGAAGGAACGGCAAGTGATGGCCGTGCCGACCGTGTTCCTCAACGGCACCGAGTTCGGCCAGGGCCGCATGAGCCTGGAGGAAATCCTCGCCAAGATCGACACCAGCGGCGTCGAGCGCGAAGCGAAGAAGATTGCCGCCAAGGATCCGTTCGACGTGCTGATCGTCGGCGGCGGTCCTGCCGGCGCCGCTGCGGCTGTGTACGCGGCGCGCAAGGGCATCCGCACCGGCGTGGCCTCGGAGCGCTTCGGCGGCCAGGTGCTAGACACGCTGGGCATCGAGAACTTCATCTCGATCAAGGAAACCGAAGGACCGAAGTTCGCGCATGCGCTCGAGGAACATGTGCGCGACTACGACGTCGACATCATGAATCTGCAGCGTGCCAAGGCGCTGGTGCCCGGCAACGGCCTGATCGAAGTGCAGCTCGAAAGCGGCGCCTCGCTCAAGAGCAAGTCGGTCATCATCTCGACCGGCGCGCGCTGGCGCAACATCAACGTGCCCGGCGAGCACGAGTTCAAGAACAAGGGCGTGGCCTATTGCCCCCACTGCGACGGCCCGCTGTTCAAGGGCAAGCGCGTCGCGGTGATCGGCGGCGGCAACTCGGGCGTCGAAGCGGCGATCGACCTGGCCGGCATCGTGGGCCACGTCACGCTGATCGAGTTCGACACGGCCCTGCGCGCCGACGCCGTGCTGCAGCGCAAGCTCCAGAGCCTGAAGAACGTCGACATCTTCACCAACGCGCAGACCACCGAGATCACCGGCGACCAGAAGGTCAACGGCCTGGTCTACAAGGACCGTGCGACGGGCGAGCTGAAGAAGGTCGAGCTTGAAGGCGTGTTCATCCAGATCGGCCTCGTGCCCAACACCGACTGGCTCAAGGGCACGGTCGAGCTGTCGAAGCACGGCGAGATCCTCGTCGACGCGCGCGGCCAGACCTCGGTGCCCGGCGTGTTCGCGGCAGGCGATGTGACGACCGTGCCGTTCAAGCAGATCATCATCGCGGCCGGCGACGGCGCGAAGGCGGCGCTCGGTGCATTCGACCACCTGATCCGCACTTCGGCGCCCGCCGCGCCGGCGGCTGCCTGACCGGCTGCCCGATGCAAGAAGGGGGCATCGCAAGTCGATGGCCCCCTTTTCTTTGAAGTCTCAGTAGTTCAGCCGCTCCGGCCGCAGTTCCTGCAGGATCGTCGTCGCGATCTCCTCGATCGACTTGGTGGTGGTCGACAGCCAGCGGATGCCGGCGCGTCGCATCATCGCCTCAGCCTCGCTCACCTCGTGGCGGCAGTTCTCGAGGCTGGCATAGCGCGAATCGGGGCGCCGCTCGTTGCGGATCTCGCTGAGGCGCTCGGGCTGGATCGTCAGGCCGAAGATTTTCTTGCGGTGCGGCATCAGGGCCGGTGGCAGCTGGCGGCGGTCGAAATCCTCCGGAATCAGCGGGTAGTTGGCGGCCTTGAGGCCGTGCTGCATCGCCAGGTAGAGCGAGGTGGGCGTCTTGCCGCTGCGGCTCACGCCAACCAGGATCACGTCGGCGCCCTGCAGGTCGCGGTTGCTCTGGCCATCGTCGTGCGCCAGGCTGAAGTCGATGGCCGCGATGCGGGCGTTGTATTCCTTGCTCTTGCTGACGTCGCTGAAGCGGCCGATGCGGTGGTTCGACTTCACGGCCAGTTCGATTTCCAGGGGCCGCACGAAGGTGCCGAACATGTCGAGCAGCATGCCCTTGCAGCCGGTTTCGATCACTTCCAGCACGTCCATGTTGGCCAGCGTGGTGAAGACGATGGGGCGGACGCCCTCGATTTCGGCGGTGTGATTGATCTGCCGCACCGCCTGGTGTGCCTTGTCGACCGTGTCGGTGAAAGGCAGCCGGACATGGCGCGGTTTCATCTCGAACTGGGCCAGAACGGCGTTGCCGAAGGTCTCGGCGGTGATGCCGGTGCCGTCGGAAATGAAGAAAACAGTGCGTGTATGCATGGTCTTGCGGCCTTGTCCTGCGGCGCGCGCGACCTTGCCACGCCTACAATCCGGGCCATTATCGGGAATCCGCTTTCCCAACCCCAATTCTTTCCATGCACACCGCGCCCGCACCCAAAGCAACGACAACGATCGTGCCGCGCCGTCTGCATGCGGCACCGGTTTCAACTTCTGGAGCTTTCCCATGTCTGCACTTTTCGACGCGACCGCCCTGGTCGTACCGTTTGAAAACCTGAGAATGACCGACGTCGAGGCGGTTGGCGGCAAGAACGCCAGCCTCGGCGAAATGATCTCGCAGCTGCCGCAGGGCGTGCGGGTGCCGACCGGTTTCGCGACCACGGCCCACGCATTCCGACAGTTCCTGGCCCACGACGGCCTGGCCGACAAGATCAGCAAGCGCCTCGCCGCGCTCGACACCGAAGACGTGCGCGCGCTGGCCGCCGCCGGCGCCGAGATTCGCGCCATGGTCGAGGCCCAGCCTTTCCCGGCCGACCTGCAAAAAGCCATCGGCGAGGCCTTCGCCACGCTGAGCGCCGGTAACCCCGCCGCCTCATTTGCCGTGCGTTCCTCGGCCACCGCCGAAGACCTGCCCGACGCCTCGTTCGCCGGCCAGCAAGAGACCTTCCTGAACGTCGTCGGCATCGACGACGTACTGCACAAGATGAAGGAGGTGTTCGCCTCCCTCTACAACGATCGCGCCATCAGCTACCGCGTGCACAAGGGCTTCGAGCACGACGTGGTCGCGCTGTCGGCCGGCGTGCAGCGCATGGTGCGTTCCGACCTCGGCGCCGCCGGCGTGATGTTCACCATCGACACCGAATCGGGCTTCGAAGACGTGGTGTTCATCACCTCCAGCTACGGCCTCGGCGAAACGGTGGTGCAGGGCGCCGTGAATCCTGACGAGTTCTACGTCCACAAGCCGACCCTCAAGGCCGGCAAGAAGGCCGTGATCCGCCGCAACCTCGGCTCCAAGCTGATCCAGATGGAATTCGCCACGCCTGAAGAGAAAAAGGCGAGCGGCAAGCTGGTGAAGACCACCGACGTCAAGGCGGAGCAGCGCAACCGCTATTCGCTGAGCGACGCCGACGTCGAGCAGCTCGCCAGGTACGCGCTGGTCATCGAAGAACACTATGGCCGTCCGATGGACATCGAGTGGGGGAAGGACGGCACCGACGGCCAGCTCTACATCCTGCAGGCGCGCCCCGAGACGGTGAAGAGCCAGCAGCAAGGCAAGGCCGAGCAGCGCTACAAGCTGCTGGGCAAGGGGGCCGTGCTGGCCGAAGGCCGTGCCATCGGCCAGAAGATCGGCACCGGCCCCGTGAGGCTCGTGCACAGCATCAGCGAAATGGACAAGGTACAGGCCGGCGACGTGCTCGTCACCGACATGACCGATCCCAACTGGGAGCCGGTGATGAAGCGCGCCGCCGCCATCGTCACCAACCGTGGCGGGCGCACCTGCCACGCGGCCATCATCGCGCGCGAACTGGGCATTCCGGCCGTGGTCGGCTGCGGTGACGCGACCGATCTGCTGAAGGACGGCACGCTGGTGACCGTGAGCTGCGCCGAGGGTGACACCGGCTTCATCTACGACGGCCTGCTCGAGACCGAAGTGACCGAAGTGCAGCGCGGCGTGATGCCCGAGATCGACCTCAAGATCATGATGAACGTGGGCAACCCGCAGCTCGCCTTCGACTTCGCGCAGTTGCCGAACCACGGCGTGGGCCTGGCCCGCCTGGAGTTCATCATCAACAACAATATCGGCGTGCATCCGAAGGCAATCCTCGACTATCCGAACGTCGACAACGACCTGAAGAAGGCCGTCGAGTCGGTGGCGCGCGGCCACGCCTCGCCGCGCGCGTTCTACGTCGACAAGGTGGCCGAAGGCATCGCGACCATCGCGGCCGCGTTCTGGCCAAAGCCCGTCATCGTGCGCCTGTCCGACTTCAAGTCGAACGAGTACCGCAAGCTGATCGGCGGCAGCCGCTACGAGCCGGAAGAAGAAAACCCGATGCTGGGCTTCCGCGGCGCCGCGCGCTACCTGAGCGCCGATTTCGGCGAAGCCTTCGCGATGGAATGCGAAGCGCTCAAGCGCGTGCGCAACGACATGGGCCTGACCAACGTTCAGATCATGGTGCCCTTCGTGCGCACGCTGGGCCAGGCCGAGCGCGTGACCGGCCTGCTCGCCGAGCACGGCCTGAAGCGCGGCGAGAACGAACTCAAGCTGATCATGATGTGCGAGGTGCCGAGCAATGCCATCCTGGCGGATGAGTTCCTGCAGTACTTCGACGGCTTTTCGATCGGCTCGAACGACCTGACCCAGCTCACGCTGGGCCTGGACCGCGACTCGGGCCTCGAACTTCTGGCCGCCGACTTCGACGAGCGCGACCCGGCCGTCAAGGCGATGCTGAGCCGTGCCATCAAGGCCTGCAAGGACCAGGGCAAGTACGTCGGTATCTGCGGCCAGGGCCCCAGCGACCATCCGGACTTCGCACTATGGCTGGCGGAGCAGGGGATCGAATCGATCTCGCTGAATCCCGACAGTGTGATCGACACCTGGCAGCAGCTCGCCAAGCGCTGACCCGCAAAAGGCATTGGGCCATGTGCCCGCCGCGCGACAGACTGCGGGAATCCCCACAGGGGGATTTCCCGCGTCAGCTTGGTGTCATTGAAACAAGATGCGTTTCCGATGTCAGACTTGCGGCTTAACGGGGCGCATCCCGGCAGCTCGCGGGGGACACCATCATGATTCTTGTAAAGACAGACGCCGGCCAGCAGGTTCTCAAGGATCGCTCGGTGCCGCTCACGCCGCGCCAGCGATCGGCGTTCATCCTGTTCGACGGCAAGCGCTCGGTGGATGACGTGATCGCCGCCGGCATGGGCATCACCGCGGAGGACATCAACCAGATGATGGAACTGGGCGTGCTGGCGCCGGTGGGCGGCAAGCCTGCGGCGACGCCGACCGGGGAGGCCGCGGCCCCCGAAGTTCCGAAGCCGGCTGCGGATGCTGCTGGCTCCGGGCGCAGCAAGCAGCAGCGGTACAAGGACGCCTATCCGATCGCCACGCAACTCACCGGCAGCCTGGGCCTGATGGGTTTCCGGCTCAACCTGCAGGTCGAGGGCACCACCAGCTACGAGGACCTCGTGGCGCTGGCGCCGAAGATCCGAGCCGCCGTCGGCCCTGAGAAGGCCGCGGCGCTCGACAAGGCCCTCAACGACTGAATCTTGCCGGGATGGCCGATACAGGGCTATAATCGCCGGCTTTGCCTTGCCACACTGCGCCCGACGCTGCAGGTGGCTTTTCCTCTTCTTCGGAAGAATCCACAAGGAGTGCCATGCGTCACTACGAAATCATTTTGCTGATCCACCCGGATCAGAGCGAACAAGTTCCGGCCATGCTGGAGCGTTACAAGGGCCTGATCACGGCCGGCGGCGGCAAGGTCCACCGCGTTGAAGACTGGGGCCGCCGTCAGCTGGCCTACCAGATCAACAAGCTCAACAAGGCTCACTACCTGTGCGTCAACATCGAAGCTGAACAAGCCGTGATGGGCGAACTGGAACACGCGTTCAAGTTCAACGATGCCGTGCTGCGTCACCTCACCGTCCAGAAGAAGAAGGCTGAAACCGGTCCTTCGTCGATGATGAAGACGGTCGAGCGCGAAGAGGCCCGCAAGGCCCAGCAGGCCGAATACGCCGCCAACAACAACTGATGGCGTGACTGCTGCCGCTACGGCAACCGGGGTCAACCAGCTTCTGCTGACCGCCTCCGTTGCCGAACTCGGAGCCCTGCGATACACGCCAGCCGGCTTGCCCGCCATCGATCTGAAGCTCGAACACGAGTCGACGCTCCAGGAGGCAGGCAAACCCAGGCAGGTGAAGACGGCCCTCAAGGCCGTTGCCTTCGGCGCCATCGCCGAACGGCTCGCAAGACAGTCGATGGGAAGTCTCTGGCGTTTTCAGGGCTTCCTGGCGACACCGGGCAACGGCAAGCATCCGGTCCTGCATATCCAAGATTTTCAGCAAGATTAATTTTCGACAAGAGGTCCCCAAATGGCCACGTTCAAGAAATTCAACAAAGACAAGCGCCCGAAGCGCAACACCCAGTCGCTGCTGTTCAAGCGCAAGCGCTTCTGCCGCTTCACCGTCGCTGGCGTCGAAGAAATCGACTACAAGGACATCGACACGCTGCGTGACTTCATCAGCGAAAACGGCAAGATCATCCCCGCACGCCTGACCGGCACGCGCGCGATCTACCAACGCCAGCTGAACACCGCCATCAAGCGCGCGCGCTTCCTGGCCATGGTGCCGTACAGCGACCAGCACCGCGTCTAAGGAGCCGAGACCATGCAAATCATTCTTCTGGACAAGGTTCTCAACGTCGGCGGCCTGGGCGATATCGTCAAGGTCAAGGACGGCTATGCACGCAACTTCCTGATCCCGACGGGCCGCGCCCGCCGTGCTACCGCCGCCAACAAGGCTGAATTCGAAGCCAAGCGCGTCGAACTCGAAAAGGCTGCGGCTGCCAAGCTGGCCGAATCGCAAGCCCAAGGCGAAAAGCTCGGTGGCACGACCGTCAAGCTGACGCAAAAGGCTGGCGTCGACGGCCGTCTGTTCGGCTCGGTCACCAACGGCGACATCGCCGAAGAACTGGGCAAGCAAGGCTACAAGGTCGCCAAGTCGCAAGTGCGCCTGCCCAATGGCCCGATCAAGGTTGTTGGCGACAGCACCGTGAGCGTTGCGCTGCACACCGACGTGGTGGTCGACATCACCGTGACGGTCTACGGCGAAACCGCCTGATCGTCCACGGCGCCTCAGTGCGCTGCAGCAAAAGCCGCCTTCGGGCGGCTTTTCTTTTTCTGCGCTCGGGTTATCCAGTCGATTGCACTGGAAGATCACTGTTTATTCACAACCTTGTCCACACGCGCATCCGCGTGCGCGGCTTAGCATGCAGGGTTGCAAGGGAAGTCCATGTCCGCCGTTTTCTCCTATGCCGACAATGACCCGTCGGCCGATCGCCAAGTCGCTCAACTGCGCATTCCGCCTCACTCCATCGAGGCCGAATCGAGCGTGCTCGGCGGCCTGCTGCTCGACAACGGCGCCTGGGACCGAATGGGCGACCTGCTGGTCGACGGCGACTTCTATCGCCACGAGCACAAGCTGATCTATGCCGCCATCGGTGGGCTGATCAATGCCAGCAAGCCGGCCGATGTGATCACGGTCTACGAGCAACTGCAGAACCTCGGCAAGGCCGACGAGATCGGCGGGCTGGTGTATTTGAACTCGCTCGCGCAGTACGTGCCCAGCGCGAGCAACATCCGCCGCTATGCAGAGATCGTGCGCGAGCGCTCGATCCTGCGCAAACTTGTCACCGCCAGCGACGAGATTGCGACCAACGCTTTCAACCCGCAGGGCAAGGCGGTCGACAAGATCCTCGACGAGGCCGAGCAGAAGATCTTCAACATCGGCGAAGAAGGCACGCGGATGAAGCAGGGCTTCCAGAGCATGGATTCCCTGGTGGTCGAGCTGCTCGACCGCGTGACCGAAATGGCCGAGAACCCGAACGACATCACGGGCATTCGCACCGGCTTCCACGACTTCGACAAGATGACCTCCGGCCTGCAGCCGGGCGACATGATCGTGCTGGCTGCGCGTCCATCGATGGGCAAGACCTCGCTCGCGATCAACATCGCCGAGCACGTGGCGCTCGAGGAGGGTCTGCCGGTGGCGGTGTTCTCGATGGAAATGGGTGCCTCGCAGCTCGCGGTGCGTATCGTCGGCTCCATCGGGCGCATCGACCAGGGCCACCTGCGTACCGGCAAGCTCAGCGACGAGGAATGGCCGCGCCTCACCGAAGCCATCGAGAAGCTTCGCACCGTGTCGCTGCACATCGACGAAACGCCGGGCCTGTCGACCAGCGAACTGCGTGCCAACGCGCGCCGGCTTGCGCGCCAGTACGGGCGCCTTGGCCTGATCGTGGTCGACTACCTGCAGTTGATGTCGACCAGCAGCTCGGGCGACGAGAACCGCGCCACGGCCGTGGGCGAAATCTCGCGCGGCCTGAAGATGCTGGCCAAGGAACTCAAGTGCCCGGTGATCGCGCTGTCGCAGCTCAGCCGAGGCGTGGAAAGCCGCACCGACAAGCGCCCCATGATGAGCGACCTGCGCGAATCCGGCGCCATCGAGCAGGACGCGGACATCATCATGTTCATCTACCGCGACGACTACTACAACAAGGAGTCGAAGGAGCCGGGTGTGGCCGAGGTGATCATCAGCAAGCACCGCAACGGCCCGACCGGCACCGTCAAACTGGCCTTCCTGAAGCCGATCACCAAGTTCGAGAACCTGGTGGGCTACAGCAACAACGACCAGTACTGACGCAGCGCGTCAGCCAACGTTGCCGCCAGGCCGGGGCAGCGAGGCCGGCGGCTTCTGCTTTATCGTTTTGCCGTGCGCCGTCTCGGCCTTCACCTGCCGCAGCAGGTCGGCCAGCGTCTTGCCGGGTTCGTCACGAAAGCGCTCGGGCAGCATTTCGATCGTGTCCATGCGGTCCAGGCGAAAGCCGCGGAAGTCGTTGCGCAGCTCGCACCAGGTCGAGAGCGTCCAGACCTTGCCCCAATAGAAGCAGCCGAGCGGCCGAACCGTGCGTTCGCTCGCATCGCCCGACACATCGTGGTAGCTCAATCGCAACTTGTTGTGCGACTGCACCGCCTCGCGCAACGTCTGCAGCCGCGTGCGCAGCGTGTCGTCCAGGCCCATCGCAGGGGCATAGAGTGCCAGCGCCTCGGCCGAGACGCGTGCCGCCGGTGGCAGCACCGACAGGATCTTGCCCAGTCCGCTCTCGATGTCGCGCGCCAGCGCCGGATCGACCCAGCTCTGCGCGAGCCGCGCCGCGGCCATCAGTGCCGAGGCTTCGTCCTGCGTGAACATCAGCGGCGGCAGTTCGAAGCCCGCGCCCAGCCGATAACCCACGCCGGCCTCGCCCTCTATGGGCACGCCTTGGTGCTGCAGGTCGGCCACGTCGCGGTACACCGTGCGCTCCGACACCTCGAGGCGCTGCGCCAGGAACGCAGCCGTGGTGAGCCGGCGTCCGCGGATGAGCTGCACGAGTTGGAAGAGGCGGTCGGCGCGGCGCATCAGCGGGTTTCGGTGAGTTTCTTCGCGAAGCCTTCGACGAAGCAGTGCTTGCCGCGCTGTACGGCCGCCCCGACGTTCGGCAGATGAAGGCGGCCGGCCAGCCGGGTGCGCCGGTTTTTCCTGATGCTCATGAAACTCCGATGTGGACCGCCACCCTGTCTGGTCCTTCGTAGGCTTCGAAATCGCTGCGGTAGCTGCGCGCGATTTCCGGGTGAGCCTCGAAATACTGCCAGATGCGCTGCCAGGTGGCGATGATCATCTGCGGCATCTTGCCCTGGCCGGTGAACACAAGGTAGTCGCCGGCCTCGATGGCAAGGCTGCCTTCGCCGCCCGAGACGGCGACGCCCGTCGTCACGTCGAAGGCGTCACGGGCGTCCGACTCGTAGGCCGAATAGACGCCGAAGAGGCGGACGTCAGCGGTGCGGTGCGGCGTCGACTCGTATGTCTGTTCGCCGAAGAACCGATCCCACAGTGCGCCGATGCGGGCCGTTGCGGGATCGTTCTCTTCACGGTTGGTAGTGCGGGCGGTGAGGCCCGCGACGCGGAAGGCGTCCAGGTGTTGGCGGATGGGTTCCATGGGGCTTGTTCTCAAAGTGCCAGCGTCTTCGGATCGGCCTTCATGGCCCGGGCGATCAGCTTCATGTCGGCATCGGTGACGTCGAACATGCCAAAGCGAAACTTGTAGCCCCATTGCCTGGGGTTCTCGATGAAGGCCAGGCGCTCGATCAATGGCGCGATCGGTGCCTCCTGCCCGGCCGTGTAGGCCACGTCGCGGCGCCACGGCACGAAGCCGTCGCCCATGTCGAACTCGTAAGGCTCGCCGGGCTGCACGACGCCGATCGACACGAAGCTCTGCAGCTTGTCCGTGCCGCCGAACACCGTGGCCGGCGAGTAGTAGACGACGCGGTCGCCCGCCGCAACCCGCTTGAGCGGCGCATGCTTGCCATGGCCGACCTGCATGAAGCCGAGCGGCCGGTGGTCGCGGCCGCGCCGGGCATGCTCGGCGCTGGCCACGGCGATCCAGTTGCGTTGCGTCATGGCGGCATCACTCCAGGGAGTGCAGGCCGACTTCGTTGCCTTCGGTGTCGCGCAGGTGGGCGATGAAGCCCATGCCAGGCGGCAAAGCGGACTTGGGCGCCACGATCTGGCCGCCGGCCGCCTCGACCCGCGCGAGCACGGCGTCGATGCTGGGCATGCAGTCGAGGTAGATGCGGATGCCTGTGCCGGCGCGCGCGCTTGCGTTGGCGCCGGCCTGCAGGGCGCCGCCGGTGGCGGGATCGTCGTAGGGGAACACGGCCAATGTCTGGCCGCCGAAGTTCTCGCGGCGCAGCTTGCGGGCCAGCACGGTTTCGTAGAAGGTTTGCGCACGGTCCATGTCGGCGACGGGGATCTCGAACCAGCTGATGGCGTTCTGCTTGTACATGGGTGTTCTTTCGTGTGGTTGAAGGAGCCCCGATGGTGCGGACCGGCTCCTGACAGCGTCTTGTCAGTAGGCTGTCATCGCAGGCGAAAAAATGCCCGCGATGCCCCTTGGGGCACACGCGGGCTCTTGTCGGCCAGGAGTCGCGGCTTAGAGCACGTCGCTCGCGAAATCCGCCAGCCGCGAGCGTTCGCCGCGCGCCAGCGTGATGTGCCCGCCGTGCGGCCAGCCCTTGAACTTGTCGACTGCGAAGGTGAGGCCCGAGGAGCCTTCCGTGAGGTACGGCGTGTCGATCTGAGCGAGATTGCCCATGCAGATGATCTTGGTGCCGGGGCCGGCACGGGTGATCAGCGTTTTCATCTGCTTGGGCGTGAGGTTCTGCGCCTCGTCGATGATCACGTACTTGTTGAGGAAGGTGCGCCCGCGCATGAAGTTCATGCTCTTGACCTTGATGCGGCTGCGGATCAGCTCGTTGGTGGCCGCGCGGCCCCACTCGCCGGCGCCGCCGCCGTCGCCCTTGGCCAGGAACTCGAGGTTGTCGTCGAGCGCCCCCATCCAGGGGCCCATCTTTTCTTCTTCGGTGCCGGGCAGGAAGCCGATGTCTTCACCCACGCTCACGGTCGCGCGGGTCATGATGATCTCGGTGTAGCGGCGGTCGTCGAGCACCTGCGTGAGGCCGGAGGCCAGCGCCATCAGGGTCTTGCCGGTGCCGGCGGTGCCGGTCAGCGTGACGAAGTCGATCTCCGGGTCCATCAGCAGGTTCATCGCGAAGTTCTGCTCGCGGTTGCGCGTGTTCACGCCCCAGACCGCGTTCTTGCCCGAGCTGTAGTCCTTCAGCGTCTTGAGTACCGCGGTCTTGTCGCGGATCTCGGTGACGCGCGCGTACATGCTCGGCTCGCCCGGTGCCTCGAAGAAGACGAACTGGTTGATGTACAGGTTGGGCACCAGCGGACCGCTGATCCGGTAGAAGGTGTTGCTGCCGCTCTGCCAGCTCTCGACCGTCTTGCTCTGGCGGGTCCAGAAGTCGGGCGGCAGCGCCAGCGAGCCGGCGTACAGCAGGTCGCCGTCTTCCAGCGTCTTGTCGTTCTGGTAGTCGTCGGCGGCCAGGCCCAGCGCACGCGCCTTGACGCGCATGTTGATGTCCTTCGACACCAGCACCACTTCCTGCTTCGGCTTGCCCGGCCGGTCCTTGGCGTACTCGTCGCGCAGCGCGTGCACCACACCGAGGATCTGGTTGTCGGCCTTGCCTTGGGGCAGGCTGATCGGCAGCGAGTAGTCGAGCGGAGCGGTCTGGAAGAACAGCCGGCCGCCGGCTTCGCGGTGGCCGGTGGTGTCGAGCTTCAGGCCCTTGTCGATGTCGGCATCCTGGGCGCCAGCGAGCGCGTCGAGCGTGCGGCTGGTCTGGCGGCCGTTGCGCGCGACTTCGGTGGTGCCTTTCTTGTGGCCGTCCAGCTCTTCCAGCACGATCATCGGCAGGAAGATGTCGTGCTCCTCGAAGCGGAACAGACACATCGGGTCATGCAGCAGCACGTTCGTGTCGAGCACGAACAGCTTGGCGGGGCCGGTGGACTTGCTGCGTTTGGGCCGTGCCGGTGCCTGTGCCTGTGGCGCCGGGGCAGGGGGGGCGGCGACGACCGGTGCCTTCGTCTCGACCTGGATGAGGGCTTGCGGCTGGGGCGCGCTCACGGGTACGGGCGCCGGTTTCGACTTGGCCCGGCGTGCCGGGCGCACAGTGTCGCCGCCGCCGGCACTGTCGGTGCCGAGGCTGTCGAACAGTTCCAGCGGCTGCGGGCTGCGCGCCGTGGTCTCGTCAGCGCGCGAATCGCCGGAACGGCGCGAACCCCTGTGCGAGGACCGGGCGGGTGCGTCGATCGCGTCCGGCGAGAGCAATGCAGCGCGTTTCGTGGGGGCGGGAGGCAATGGCATGTGTCAGATCGCTCGCAGAAAGTGGGAACCAGAAAACAAAAAAGCCGCCTGAAGACCAAGGCGGCTTTGTTCGGGGGATGCGGTCGTGGAGCTCAACGGCATGAGCCCATTATGCACACCGCGGATGACGCGCCGGAGGCACTTTACGCACTGCGTTGGGCATTTCCCACGCAAGAGCGGAAAAGCGCACGGCCGGCTCGCCGGGAGGCGGTCAGGCGGCCTTCTTGAGTGCCTTGACGGCCTTGAGCACGTCGTCGACATGGCCGGGAACCTTGAGCCCGCGCCATTCGGCCTTCAGGATGCCGTCGGCGCCGATCAGGAAGGTGCTGCGTTCGATGCCCTTGACCTTCTTGCCGTACATGATCTTGTTCTTGACCACGCCGAACATGTGGCACATTTTTTCTTCGGTGTCGGCGATGAGTTCGAAGGGCAGCTCGAGCTTGGCCTTGAACTCGTCGTGCGACTTCATGTTGTCGCGGGATACGCCGAACACCGTGGCGCCGGCCTTTTCGAAGTCCTTGTAGCGGTCGCGGAACTGCATGGCTTCGGTAGTGCAACCCGGAGTGTTATCTTTCGGGTAAAAATACATGACCAGCACATGGCCGAGATGCGAGGTATTCGAGACCTTGAGGCCGCCCGTGGCGTTGGCGTCGAATTCAGGAATGGGTTTGTTGACAACGATCGCCATGAAACTTGTTTTCTCCGTTAGATTCCGTTCCTGAGCCCTCTCGCCCCGTTTCGGACGGGACTTGCTCAAGGAATGGAGGATTGGTCGTTGCTAACTTAGGGGTAGCTGGCCTGTTCGCAACCCGGTATTTTACCCCGAAAACACCTCTCTCAGCCACGCGGCGGGCTCTCGACCAGCAGGGCGGCGATCACGTGCCGGCCTTCTCCAGCCAGGATGTTGTAGGTTCGGCAGGCTGCGGCGGTGTCCATGGTCTCGACACCGGTGCGTTGCGCCATCAGGGGTTTCAGCCAGCCGGGTTGGGGAAAGCGGATGCGGTTTCCGCTGCCGAAAATGACCAATTCCGCGCCCAGGGAGGCCAGTTGCTCGAAATGTTCGGCGCCGAGCTGGTCGAAGCTCGAGCAATTCCATTCGAAGCGCTCGCCGCGCGAGCCCACTACCACGCTGCCTTCGACTTTTTCGTTGTTGATCGCCACCCAGCCGGGGCCGTGTGCGGTAAGGGACTGGGCGTCGGATTTGTCGGGCTGGAGCTTCATCTGGGCACTGGGAACTGTGGTCAAATTATAGGTTTTCCCTAGTGCCACGGGGCTCGCAAGGGCCTTTGCCTTCGAGTAAGCAACCCGTCAACCCGTTAATTTCCGCGCCCGGGAGGGCCCTTTGAAGCAGCTCAAGAAATCGGCCAAGCTGGCCAACGTTCTCTATGACATCCGCGGTCCCATCATGGATGCCGCCAAGCAGATGGAAGAGGACGGCCAGAAGATCATCAAGCTCAATATCGGCAACCTCGCCGTGTTCGGTTTCGATGCTCCCGAGGAAATCCAGCAGGACATGATCCGCAACCTGCCCACCTCGGCCGGCTATTCGGACAGCAAGGGCGTCTTCGCGGCACGCAAGGCGGTGATGCACGAGACGCAGAAGCAGGGCATCGCGGGCGTCACGCTCGACGACATCTACCTCGGCAACGGCGCCAGCGAGCTGATCGCCATGTCCACCAATGCGCTGCTCAACGACGGCGACGAACTGCTGCTGCCGGCCCCCGACTACCCGCTGTGGACCGCCTCCACGAGCCTGTCGGGCGGCACGCCGGTGCACTACCTGTGCGACGAGGCCAACGGCTGGATGCCGAATCTCGACGACATCCGCGCCAAGATCACGCCGCGCACCAAGGGCATCGTGGTCATCAACCCGAACAACCCGACCGGTGCGTTGTATTCCGACGAACTGCTCAAGAGCATCGTGGCCATCGCGCGCGAGCACGGCCTCGTGATCTTCGCCGACGAGGTCTACGACAAGGTCCTGTACGACGGCGTGAAGCACACCGCCATCGCCAGCCTGTCGAGCGACGTGCTCACGCTCACCTTCAATTCGCTCTCCAAGAGCTACCGCTCGTGCGGCTACCGCGCCGGCTGGCTCGTGGTGTCGGGTGACAAGCGCAGCGCGCAGGACTACATCGAGGGCCTGAACATGCTCTCGAACATGCGCCTGTGCGCCAACGTGCCCGGCCAGTGGGCCATCCAGACGGCGCTCGGCGGCTACCAGAGCATCAACGACCTCGTGTGCGAGGGCGGCCGGCTGCGCCGCCAGCGCGACCTGGCCTACGAACTCATCACCGCCATTCCGGGCGTGAGCTGTGTCAAGCCGAGCGCCGCGCTCTACATGTTCCCCAAGCTCGATCCCGAGGTCTATCCGATCGAGGACGATCGCCAGTTCTTCCTCGAACTGCTGAAGGAAACCCGCGTGATGCTGGTGCAGGGCACCGGCTTCAACTGGGCCACGCCGGATCACTTCCGCATCGTGTTCCTGCCCCATGAAGACGACCTGCGCGAGGCCATCAACCGCATCGCGAGGTTCCTGGAGCAGTACCGCCTGCGCCGCCAGTCGCGGCCATGAAACCTGCCTGCATCACTGCTGCCGCCACCCCATCGAAACCATGAACGCGACTCTCCCAATGAAACCCATCCAAGTAGGCCTGCTCGGCGCAGGCACGGTCGGCAGCGGCACCTTCAAGGTGCTCCAGCGCAACCAGGAAGAGATCAAGCGCCGCGCTGGCCGCGGCATCGAGATCACCATGGTGGCCGACCTCGACACTGCCCGCGCCCGCGAAGTGGCCGGCGAAAGCGTCAAGGTGGTCAGCGATGCGCGCGAAGTCATCGCCAACCCCGACATCGACATCGTCATCGAGCTGATCGGCGGCTACGGCATCGCCAAGCAGCTGGTGCTCGAGGCCATTGCGGCCGGCAAGCATGTGGTCACGGCCAACAAGGCATTGCTCGCCGTGCACGGCACCGAGATCTTCGCGGCCGCGCACGCCAAGGGCGTGATGGTGGCCTTCGAGGCGGCGGTGGCCGGCGGCATCCCGATCATCAAGGCGCTGCGTGAAGGCCTCACGGCCAACAGCATCCAGTGGCTGGCCGGCATCATCAACGGAACCACCAACTTCATCCTGTCCGAGATGCGCGACAAGGGCCTGGATTTCGCGACCGTGCTGAAGGAAGCGCAACGCCTGGGCTACGCCGAAGCCGACCCGACCTTCGACATCGAGGGCGTCGACGCCGGCCACAAGGTCACGCTGATGAGTGCCATCGCCTTCGGCATTCCGGTGCAGTTCGACAAGGCCCACATCGAGGGCATCACCAAGCTCGCCGCGCAGGACATCAGGTACGCCGAGCAGTTGGGCTATCGCATCAAGCTGCTGGGCGTGACCAAGCGCACTGCCAAGGGCATCGAACTGCGCGTGCACCCCTCGCTGGTGCCCTCGAAGCGCCTGCTGGCCAACGTCGAAGGTGCGATGAACGCGGTGGTGGTGCACGGCGACGCCGTGGGCACCACGCTCTACTACGGCAAAGGCGCAGGCAGCGAGCCGACCGCCAGCGCCGTGATCGCCGACCTCGTCGACATCACCCGCCTGCATACTGCCGACGCCGCGCACCGCGTGCCGCACCTGGCCTTCCATCCCGACGCGATGAGCGACCTGAAGGTGCTGCCGATGTCGGAAGTCGTCACCAGCTACTACCTGCGCCTGCGCGTGGCCGACCAGGCCGGCGTGCTAGCCAAGGTCACGGGCCTGCTGGCCACCGCCGGTATCAGCATCGATGCCGTGCTGCAGCGCGAAGCCGACGAAGTGGGCGGCGAAGGTTCCACGCAGACCGACCTGATCATCCTCACGCACGACGCGCGCGAAGGCACCGTCAACGACGTGATGGCCGAGCTGCAGGCGCTGCCCACCGTGCTCGAACCCATCGTGCGCATCCGCAAGGAAGAGTTGAAGTGAACTACCTGAGCACCCGCGGCCATCCGGACCGCAAGCGCTTCTGCGAAATTCTCCTCGAAGGCCTTGCGCCCGATGGCGGCCTCTATCTGCCCGAGGCGTATCCGCAGGTCGACACTGCCACGCTCGCCAAATGGCGCGCGCTGCCGTACGCCGAACTGGCGTTCGAGATCCTCTCGCTCTACATCGACGACATTCCGGCCGCCGACCTGAAAGCGATTTGCGCGAAGACCTACACCGCCGAAGTGTTTGGCACCGACGAGATCGTGCCGCTGCGCGAGCTCGAGGACGGCGTGTACCTCGAAGCCTTGTCCAACGGCCCCACGCTGGCCTTCAAGGACATGGCGATGCAACTGCTCGGCAACCTGTTCGAGTACGAGCTGGCCCGCCGCGGCGCGGAGCTCAACATCCTCGGCGCGACCAGCGGCGACACCGGCAGCGCGGCCGAATACGCCATGCGCGGCAAGAAGGGCGTGCGTGTCTTCATGACCTCGCCCGACGGCCGCATGAGCCCGTTCCAGCAGGCGCAGATGTTCAGCCTGCAGGACGAGAACATCCACAACATCGCCATCACCGGCGTGTTCGACGATTGCCAGGACATCGTCAAGGCGGTGTCGAACGACCTGGGCTTCAAGCGCAAGTACCGCATCGGCACGGTCAACTCGATCAACTGGGCGCGCCTTCTGGCGCAGGTCGTCTATTACTTTGCGGGCTACTTCCAGGCCACGGCGAGCAACGACAAGCCGGTGAGCTTCACCGTGCCCTCGGGCAACTTCGGCAATGTCTGTGCGGGCCACGTGGCCCGCATGATGGGCCTGCCGATCCAGACGCTGGTGGTCGCCACCAACGAGAACGACGTGCTCGACGAGTTCTTTCGCACTGGCGTCTACCGCGTGCGCGCGGCCGTCGACACGCACGAAACCTCCAGCCCGTCGATGGACATCAGCAAGGCCAGCAACTTCGAGCGCTTCGTGTTCGACCTTGTCGGGCGCGATGCGGCCAAGCTGCGCAAGCTGTTCGTGGACGACCTGGGCCTGCAGGGCAGCTTCGATCTGAGCGCCGACCCGGCGTTCAAGCAGGCCGCGGGGCGCTTCGGCTTTCGCAGTGGCCGCAGCACGCACGCCGACCGCCTGGCCACCATTCGCGACACCGACAAGCGCTTTGCCACGCTGGTCGACCCGCACACGGCAGATGGCCTGAAGGCTGCACGCGAACAGCACGTGCCCGGCGTGCC
This sequence comes from Variovorax sp. Varisp85, assembly GCF_047304045.1. Classification (NCBI taxonomy): domain Bacteria; kingdom Pseudomonadati; phylum Pseudomonadota; class Betaproteobacteria; order Burkholderiales; family Comamonadaceae; genus Variovorax; species Variovorax sp. Varisp85. The sequence goes on along the minus strand of NZ_JBGLYN010000083.1, from coordinate 7,130 downwards.
GATGGTGGTGCTCGAAACGGCGCTGCCGATCAAGTTTGCGGCCACGCTGGTCGAGGCGCTCGGCGCGGAGCCCGCGCGGCCGAAGAAGTTCGAAGGCATCGAGGCGCTGCCCAAGCGCGTCGTCAAGCTGCCTGCAGATGCCGAGGCCGTCAAGGCCTACATCGCCGAAAACTGTGACTGATCGCGGTCGGGTCTTCGCATGAAAGTCGTCGGTTTCGCCGGCTATTCGGGCGCGGGCAAGACCACGCTGCTTGAGCGCCTGATACCGGCGCTCAAGCGGCTCGGCCAGCGCGTGTCGGTAGTCAAGCACGCGCACCACAAGTTCGACATCGACCATCCCGGCAAGGACACCTACCGCCACCGCGAGGCGGGTGCCTTCGAGGTGGTGGTCGCCTCCGACAAGCGGCTGGCCGTGATGCGCGAGTTCGAGGCTCCCGTCGAACTCAGCGTGCACCAGTTGCTGGCCGAGGTGCACCCGGCTGCCGACTGGGTGCTGGTCGAGGGCTTCCGGCACAGTGACGTGCTCAAGATCGAGGTCTGGCGGCTGCCGGAAGCGGGTGAGCCGTCGCGGCCTGTGCTGTACACCGACGATCCTTTCGTCGTCGCCGTGGCCACCGATGCGCCAGCCAGCCTGCCATTGCCCACCGAGCGGCCGTTGTTCGACCTCAACGACGCCGAGGCCATTGCGAGGTGGTTGATCGACAGCGGCGATCGCTTCGAATACAACCCCGATCACCATGGCTGACTCACCCATTCCTTTCGCCGCTTCATCCTCGCGCCCGCCGCTGATGCCGCTCGATGAGGCGATTGCGGTTCTGCTCGCGAAGGCCTTGCCGAAGCTGCCCGCCGAGAGCGTCGGTACCTTTGACGCCGACGGCCGCGTGCTGGCGCAGGACCTCGTCTCCGGCCTCACCGTGCCGCCGCGCGATAACAGTGCGATGGACGGCTATGCCGTGCGCGCGGCCGACTGTGCCGCACCGGGCTCCGAACTGAAGGTGACGCAGCGCATCCCCGCAGGCACCGTCGGCACGCCGCTCGCGGCCGGCACCGCGGCGCGCATCTTCACGGGCGCGCAGATCCCTGAAGGCGCCGATGCCGTCGTGATGCAGGAAGACACCACGGCAATGCCGCAAGAAGGCAGCCTGGGCTCGGTGCGCATCGCCATCGTTCCCGCTGCCGGCCAATGGATCCGTCGCGCGGGCGAAGACGTGGCCTCGGGCGATGTCGTGCTGAGGACGGGCGAGCGCCTCACCCCCGCCGCGCTCGGCCTTGCGGCCAGCGTGGGCTTCGACCGCCTGCAGGTGGCCCGCAAGCCGCGTGTGGCCATGCTCTCCACTGGCGACGAACTGGTGATGCCCGGCGAGGTCGCACCCGACGCGATGAAGCCTGGCGCCATCTACAACTCCAACCGCTTCTTCATGCGGGCCCTCCTGCGCCGCCTGGGCTGCGAAGTGAACGACCTGGGCATCGTGCCCGACGACCGCGAAGCCACCATCGCCGCACTGCGCGATGCGGCGGAGACGAGCGACCTGATCATCACCACCGGCGGCGTCTCCGTCGGCGAGGAAGACCACATCCGCGCGGCGCTGCAATCGCTGGGCGAGCTGCAGCTCTGGTCGCTGTCGATGAAGCCCGGCAAGCCTTTCGCCTATGGTTCGATCGCGCGCAGCAACGGGCAGGGCGCCTGCCATGTGACGGGGTTGCCCGGCAATCCGGTGTCGAGCTTCCTGACCTTCCTGATGCTCGTGCGGCCCTTCCTGCTGGCGCTGCAGGGCGCCACGCGCGTCGCGCCGGAAGCGGTGAAGATGCGCGCCGATTTCGACTGGCTGCGCGCCGACAAGCGCCGGGAGTTCCTGCGCACGCGGCGCAACCCGGACGGTGGCCTCGACCTGTTCGGCAACCAGAGCTCGGGTGTGCTGACCTCGATGGTCTGGGGTGACGGCTTGGTCGACAACCCTGCCGGCCAGACGATCAAGGCAGGCGACACCGTCGACTTCATTCCCTTCGCATCGCTGCTCGCCTGAATCGTATGAAGATCCAGATCCGTTACTTCGCCTCGGTGCGCGAAGCCCTTTCCAGCAGCGGCGAAACCGTCGACACCAAGGCCGGGACGCTTTCGGCCCTGCGCGACGAGCTCATCGCCCGCGGTGGTGCTTACGCCACCGCGCTTGCACGCGGCAAGGCGGTGCGCATGGCGCTCGACCAGATGATGAGCGACGAAGCCGCCGCCCTGAGCGAAGGCTGCGAAGTCGCATTCTTTCCACCCGTCACGGGCGGTTGAGGCGCCCGTCCAGGGCCGCGAGGCGCTCGCGCAGGCCGTCGGACGCACGGGTCATCGGCGAGCGCAATTCGTCCTGCATTTCGCCCGCGTGCGCCAGCAGCGCCTTCAGCGGCCCGGGATTCGGTTCGGCAAAGAGCATCTCCACCAGCGGCTGCAGCGCCTGCCATTCGGCGCGCGCCTCGGCCAACCGGTTGTCCGCCAGCAGGCGCACCAGCCGCACGAAGCGGCGCGTCTGCACATTGCCGCTGGCCGCGATGGCGCCCGCGCCGCCTTCGGCCATGGTGCCGAAGATCTGGTGATCCTCGCCCGAAAGCACCTGCAGCCGACCGTCGGCGATCACGGCGCGCGTCTTGGCCATGTCGCCGCCGCAGTCCTTGATGCCGCGGATACGCGGATGTTCGGCCAGCGCCAGCAGCGTGTCGCGGGCGATGGTGACGCCGGTGCGATAGGGAATGTCGTAGACCAGCACCGGCACCGTGCTGGCATCGGCGATGGTGCGGAACCATTCGAGCAGGCCGGCCTGCGACGGCCGTACGTAGTGCGGCGCAGCCACCAGCAGGCCCGCCAGCGGGCGTTCGGAGAGCTTGCGCGCCCAGGCCGTGGCCTTGCCCAGGTGATAGCCGGAAATGCCCATGACCACCGGCAGTCCGCCGGCCGCGGCCAGCACGGTATCGAGCACGGCCAGTTGCTCGGCTTCATCGAGCGCGGCGGCCTCGCCGGTCGAGCCGCAGGGCACGAAGCCGGTCACGCCATCGCCGGCGAGCCGCCGCGTCAGCGCGGCGAGGGCGGCATGGTCCACCGCGCCGTCGCGGAACGGGGTAACGAGGGCCACCCAGAAGCCGGAGAAATCAGGGGTGGTGGAGCTTGGTTGTTGTTGAGGCACGCGGGCTTCCTTTCAGGAATCGACCGATGGAACGAACCATCGTCCGATGCGCGCACAACCCGAAAGGGGCCAAAGCCTTTTGCAGGTTCCGTCGCTCATCCGACGACGGAACCTCGGCTCCGGTCAGACGAGCTTTGGTTTTTTGGCTTTATTGCTGCCCTGGCACGCGCGACGGCTCTCGGCGTGCGAAAGCACTGTGAAAAGCGTGGCGAGGCAAGGCATTGCCGCAGTCTATCGCGATGCCACAATCCGGACATGAGCGTTGCGCGTGTTTCGATCCAGACAGCCGATTTCGACCTGGGCCAGGAGGTCGCCGCGTTGCGTGCCGGCGACAAGCGCGTGGGCGCCGTCTGCAGTTTCGTGGGGGCCGTGCGCGACCGCAACGACGGCAGCACGGTCGCCTCTATGGAGCTGGAGCACTACCCCGGCATGACCGAGAAGGCCATCGAAGCCATGATCGACGAGGCGCACAAGCGCTTCGACATCCTGGGCGCGCGCGTGATCCACCGTGTGGGCCTGCTGCAGCCGCTGGACCAGATCATGATGGTGGCGGTGGTGTCGGCGCACCGCGGCCAGAGCTTCGAGGCTTGCGAATTCCTGATGGACTACCTCAAGACCCAGGCGCCTTTCTGGAAGAAAGAGCAGACGCCCGAAGGCGCCCGCTGGGTGGATGCGCGCGTGGCCGACGACGCGGCGCTGGCGCGCTGGGGAATCAGCGCCCCGAACGCCTGACTTGTTGCCTCTCCCCGAGGGGGAGAGGGAGCAAGAGGTCAGAGGGGTTTGAAGCCGCTCGCTTGAATGATCCGCTCCCACGTCTGCGTATACGTGCGCACGCGGCCCGCGAACTGGCCCTGCGGCTCGTAGCCGACCGTCAGCCCCATTGTCGTCAGCTTCTGCTTCACGTCGGGCATCGCCAGCACCTTCTGCAGCGCGTCGCCGTACTTGTCGATGATCGGCTGCGGCGTGCCGACCGGCGCGAAGATGCCGTAGTAGGGCAGGTCTTCCAGGTTCGAGAAGCCCAGCTCGGTGAAGGTCGGCACGTTCGGGATCACCGCCTGGCGCTTGGCGCCGATGGAGGCCACGATGCGCAGCTTGCCCGCCTTGTGGTTCTCGATGAAGTCCGGCACCGAGGCGATGCCCGCGGTGATCTGGTTGCCCAGCATGTCGGCTGTCATCGGCGCGCTGCCGCGGTAAGGCGCGGGCTGCACGTCGATCTTGTACTTCTCCGAAATCATCTTTACCAGGAACTCGGGGATCGAGGCCGGGGCCGGGATGCCGATGGTTTCCTTGCCGCCCTTCTGCGTGCGGACCCACTTCACGTACTCGTCGATGCTCCTGGCCGGCGTGCCGCCAGACACCGCCAACACGTTGGCGAAGGTGGCGAAGCCGGCCACGGGCACGAAGTCGGTGGCGGGGTTGAAGCCCGGGTTCTTCACCACCTGCGGCAGGATCGATATCGTGTGGTCGTGCGACAGGAACAGCGTGTGGCCGTCGGCCGGGGAGGACTTCAGCACCGTCGCCGCGATCTGCCCGCCCGCGCCGGCGCGGTTCTCGACCACCACCGGCACGCCCAGCACGTCCTTGAGTTTTTCGCCCAGCGTGCGTGCAATGGCGTCGGTTCCGGCGCCGGCGGGGAAGCCCACGAGCAGGCGGATGGGGGTGCCGCTTTGCGCTTGCGCAAGGCCGGACAGGCCCATCGCGGCTAGAAAGAGGCCCACGCTGATCGCCCGGCGCACCGGTTGAACGCGCTGCATTGAAAAAACCATGATCGACTCCATTCGAGAGAGAGAAATGCCTACGGGCAGGGGAAACGGATCTTGTGCAATAGCCGTGCCCACGGCACCGGCGTAGCCGGCAGCCTTGAATCGTGCCCGAACAGCCCTATTTTGGATGCAGGAATACCACCATGCGACAAGACAAACTCACCACCAAATTTCAGGAAGCGCTGGGCGACGCACAGTCGCTCGCGCTGGGCAACGACAACGCCTACATCGAACCCGCCCACCTGCTGCTGGCGATGCTGCGCCAGGACGACGGCCCACGCGCCCTGCTGGAGCGTGCCGGCGTCAACGTACCGGGCCTGACGCAGGCGGCCGAGGCCGCCATCAAGAAGCTGCCGCAGGTGCAGGGCCACGACATCGTGCAGGTCGGCCCCGAGCTCGGCAAGCTGCTGCAGGCCACCGAAAAGGAAGCCCTCAAGCGCAATGACCAGTTCATTGCCGGCGAACTTTTCCTCCTGGCATTGGCCGACAGCAAGGCCGACATCGGCAAGACCGCCCGCGAAAACGGCCTGAGCCGCAAGTCGCTCGAAGCCGCCATCGACGCCGTGCGCGGCGGGCAGGGCGTGAACAGCGCCGATGCCGAAGGCCAGCGCGAAGCCCTCAAGAAATACTGCCTCGACCTCACCGAGCGCGCCCGCCTGGGCAAGCTCGATCCGGTCATCGGCCGCGACGAGGAAATCCGCCGCGCCATCCAGGTGCTGCAGCGCCGCACCAAGAACAACCCCGTGCTCATCGGCGAACCCGGCGTGGGCAAGACCGCCATCGTCGAAGGCCTCGCGCAGCGCATCGTCGCGGGCGAAGTGCCCGAGTCGCTCAAGGGCAAGCGCGTGCTGTCGCTCGACATGGCCGCGCTGCTGGCGGGCGCCAAGTTCCGCGGCGAGTTCGAGGAACGCCTGAAGACCGTGCTCAACGAGCTCGCGAAGGACGAAGGCCAGACCATCGTCTTCATCGACGAGCTGCACACCATGGTCGGCGCCGGCAAGGCCGAAGGTGCCATGGACGCAGGCAACATGCTCAAGCCCGCGCTCGCGCGCGGCGAGCTGCACTGCGTGGGTGCCACCACGCTCGACGAATACCGCAAGTACATCGAGAAAGATGCCGCGCTGGAGCGCCGCTTCCAGAAGATCATCGTGGGCGAGCCCAGCGTCGAGGCCACCATCGCCATCCTGCGCGGCCTGCAGGAAAAATACGAAGTGCACCATGGCGTGCAGATCACCGACCCGGCCATCGTGGCCGCGGCCGAGCTGTCCGACCGCTACATCACCGACCGCTTCCTGCCCGACAAGGCCATCGACCTGATCGACGAGGCCGCGGCCAAGATCAAGATCGAGATGGACTCCAAGCCTGAGGTCATGGACCGGCTCGATCGCCGCCTCATCCAGCTGCAGATCGAGCGCGAAGCCGTGCGCCGCGAAAAGGACGAGGCCTCGCAGAAGCGCTTCGGCCTGATCGAGGACGAGATCGAGAAGCTGCAGAAGGAAATTGCCGACTACGACGAGATCTGGCAGGCCGAGAAGGCCCAGGCCCAGGGCAGCGCGCAGGTGCGCGAAGACGTCGACAAGATCAAGTTCCAGATCGAAGAGTGGAAGCGCAAGGGCGACTTCAACAAGGTCGCCGAGCTCCAGTACGGCCAGCTGCCCGCGCTCGAAAAGCGCTTGAAGGAGGCCGAGGCCAACGAAGCGAACAAGGGCAAGTCCAGCGCGCCCACGCTGCTGCGCACCCAGGTCGGCTCGGAAGAGATCGCCGAGGTCGTGGCGCGCGCCACCGGCATCCCGGTCGCCAAGCTGATGCAGGGCGAGCGCGACAAGCTGCTCGTGATGGAAGACAAGCTGCACGAGCGCGTGGTCGGCCAGGACGAGGCCATCGGCGCGGTCGCCAACGCGATCCGCCGCTCGCGCTCGGGCCTTTCCGATCCGAACCGCCCGACCGGCTCGTTCCTGTTCCTCGGCCCCACGGGCGTGGGCAAGACCGAGCTGTGCAAGGCGCTGGCGGGCTTCCTGTTCGACAGCGAAGACCACCTGATCCGCATCGACATGAGCGAGTTCATGGAGAAGCATTCGGTCGCGCGCCGGATAGGCGCGCCCCCCGGCGAAGTGGGGGAAGAGGGGGGCGGCGACCTCACCGCAGCCCTGCGCCCCAACCCCAAAACCGTGGTGGTGCTAGACGAAATAGGAAAAGCCCCCCC
>NZ_JBGLYN010000082.1:0-28915 GCF_047304045.1 Variovorax sp. Varisp85 | reverse complement strand
CCCCTGCCCTCCCCCAGAGGGGGAGGGAGCAAGACAGTTCAGAACTGCACAGGAATCTCGGGCGACTCGCCCTTCTGGATCTCGAAGACCAGGCTCGGCGACCCGTTCTCCCACACCAGCAGCATCGAGCGCTTCGGGCTGAAGCCCTGGTGGCGGCAGTACGCTGGCATGGCCGCCATGTCGCCCGCCTTCATGATCACGCGGGCCATGGGCTTGCCGGTGTTCTTGTCGCCGCAGTCCCAGTGGATCTCGTCGGTCATCTGGAAGAACCACTCGACGCGGTCGTTGCCATGGATGATCGGCAGGATGTGCTCCTCGGTCGTCGGGCACATGTAGCTGTGCTTCACCACCGAGGTGAAGCTCGGGTTCCAGGTGACCTGCGAACGGCTCAGGAAGCCGAAGAGATTGAAGGCATGCACCTCGTTCTCGAAGCCGGGCTCGGGGTGCAGCTCGGGCTGGCCCTGCGGCACGTCGGCAAAGGCGCGGTTGACCGGTGCACCGCGTTCGTCGCTGCGCAGGTCGAGGTCGCCCTTCAGGCCCACGCAGCGTTTGGCCAGTTCGCGCGCCCTCGTGATCTTGGCGGTGTTGTTGCCCTTCTTGCGGCCGTAGGGCGAGCCGGTTTCCTGCGGCGCTGCGAACGGGTCGAAAGCCTCGTTGGTCCAGTCGTCGAGCATGGCCTCGAAGGTGGCGCGGATCTGCGCGGTCGGGAAGTTCTCGAGCAGGTCGATGCCCGCATCCTTCATGGTGCCGTTGAAGCTGCCGGCGTACAGGTCGACCGACTCGTAGTGGTTGACGGTGCCGAACACGTCGTCGAAGTTGACCCAGCCGTAGAAGAAGCCCCAGGCCACGTCGCGCATCAGCGCACGCAGGTAGCTGCCGGCGTCCATGGTGTGGCTCATCGGGCGGCCGTCGCGGGTCTTCCAGCCGATGTGCACGAAGTATTCGTCGCGGTGGAAGCTGAAGCTGCCGAGCGAAAAGTCCTTGTAGCCGAGTGTGGCGTCGGGCTGCGACGCGATCACCTTGGCGAGTTCTGCGGGTGCGTTCATGGTGTGGCTCCTGTTCAATGGGTTTGGCAGATGTCAGCCCACTTTTCCATGGAGAGATCGCCCTTGCAGCTCTGCAGCACGATCACGCCCGGCTCGCCGGCACAGCGGAACTGGTAGGCGGTGTTCTTCGGCAGCAGGCCCTGGTGGCCGCGCGAGAGCTTCATCCAGCCCATCTTCCTGCCCTGCGGTTCGCCCTTGACCAGCACGGCGCCGTTCTTGTCCTTGTCAGCCACCGCCTGCGCGGCGTCGAGCTGCACCAGGTGCACTTCGACATCGCCGTCCATCACGAGCGCGAACTCGTCGTGTGCGCAGGTGTACCAGGGCGAGGTGCCTTCGGCGCGCAGCGTCTCCAGCACGTAGATCTGGTTCTGGCCGAACACGACCTTCTCGTAGGGCTGGCTGATGCTCGCGATCTCGAAGCAGTTGGAAAACGCGTAGTGGCGCACGTCGTCGTCGATCGGTTCGACGTGGCCCTTCTCGAAGTGCTTGAGCGACCCGAAGCGGGTTTGGTAGGCGGTTGCGGTCATGGCGGGGTGTCTCCTGTGATGAGCGAACTCTAGGAGTCAACCGACGCCGCCGGTAGGGATCAGTTTGGAAGAGGATTATTCGGCGCTTCCGAATAATCGCTGGGGTTTACCCCCTAACCGCTGGCCCGGCTGAACTCGATGAGTTCCGCCGGGATGAGCCCGCGCTCGATCAGCGCCGCGTCCCACGGCGGCACGCGCGTGAAGCGGGTGGCGATGTGCTCGATGAACAGGCGCAGTTTCAGCGCATTGCGCGAGGTGCCCGCATACACCGCGCTGAGCGAAAAGGACGACAGCTGGTGCTCGGCCAGCACCACGCACAGCTCGCCGCGCGCAATGGCATCGCCCGCCACCAGCGTCGGCAGGCAGACGATGCCCGCATGCTCCAGTGCGTATTCGCGCAGCAGATGCACGCTGTTGGTCAGCAGCGCGGCGGACAGGTAGATGGTGGTCTGCTCGCCCTGGTGGTGAAAAGTCCACCGGTCCCGCGTGGGGTAGCCCGAATACAGGCCCAGCTTGTGGCGATGCAGTTCGCGCGGTGTGGCGGGCATGCCGTGCGCCTCGAGGTAAGCCGGCGTGGCGCAAAGCACCCGCCGCACCGGAAACAGCGGCCGCGACACCAGCTCCTGCGAGGCGGCGGGAAAAATCTGCAGCGCGCAGTCGACGCCGGCTTTCACCGGGTCGGCCACCGCATCACTCACGATCAGTTCGAGGTGGATGTCGGGATAGGTCGTCTGGAACTCGCGCAGCAGCGAGGCAAAGCGGCCCAGCACCATGCCCGTCAGCGCATGCACGCGCAGCGTGCCCGAGGGCGTGCCGCGCGCTTCGCGCATTTGGTCGACGATGCTCTCGGCACGCACGACCAGCTCCGTGCAGTCGCGCAGAAAGGCCTGGCCCATGTCGCTGAGCCGCACCACGCGCGTACTGCGGTGGAACAGCGGCGCACCCAGGAACTCTTCCAGCTGCTTGACCCGCGTGGTGACGACCGAGTTGGCCACGCGCAGTTGCCGAGCGGCTTCCGCGAAGCTCTGGGTCTGCGCGACGCGAACGAAGGTTTCAATGCTTTGGAGACGGTCCACGGCCGCACTGTACTGCGCGAGCCCGGTGTTGCGGCCAGGTCGAAAGACCGTCATCACTGTGTCTGAAGGTTAACCACCCACTTACAATGCCTGCCGCATCCCCCACCCCTACGAGGTCTTGTCCGCAATGCCCAAGAGCCCCCGGCCACGCGCCCGTTTCAGCTTCTCTCCCGCCGTTCGCGCCCTGTTCCTGGCTGCGGCAACCTGCGGCGCCGTGCTGCCGGCACTGGCCGCCCCCGAGCACGAGGAAGTCGACAAGCTCATGCAGGCCGGCAAGCTCGACGAGGCCATGACAAAGGCCGACGCCTTCCTCAAGGACAAGCCGCGCGACCCGCAGATGCGCTTCCTCAAGGGCGTGATCCAGCTCGACACCGGCAAGCGCGCAGAGGCCATCGCCGCCTTCACGCAGCTCACGCAAGATGCGCCCGAACTGCCCGAGCCGTACAACAACCTCGCGGTGATCTACGCGAGCCAGAACCAGTTCGACAAGGCACGCGGCGCGCTCGAAAGCGCGATCCGCACCAATCCCAGCTACGCCACCGCCCAGGAAAACCTCGGCGACGTGTATGCGCGGCTGGCCAGCCAGGCCTACAGCAAGGCGCTGCAGCTCGACCAGAACAACACCGCCGTGCAGCCCAAGCTGGCGGTGATCCGCACGCTCTTCACGCCGACGCCGGTGGGTGGCAAGCCTACGGCCGTGGTCGCTTCGGCGGCGCCAGCACCGGCACCCGTGGCCAAGGCACCCGCTCCCGCGCCAGCCCCTGCCGCCCCGCCGCCGGCCAAGGTCGCGGCCGCTCCTGCACCGGTAGCCGCCGCGCCCAAGGCGCCCGAGGCGACGCCGGCACCAGCACCCGCACCGGCGCCTGCGGCCAGTACCGCGTCCAATGCCGAAGTCGAGTCGGCCGTGCGTGCCTGGGCTTCGGCCTGGGCCAGCCAGGACATGGAGCGCTACCTCGCGGCCTACGGCCCCGACTTCGCGCCCGCGGGCGGCCAGAGCCGCAAGAGCTGGGAAGAAGACCGCCGCGCCCGCATCGTCGGCAAGACAAGCATCAGCGTGAACATCGAGAACCTCGCGATCAAGGTCGACGGACAGACCGCGACCGCCAAGTTCCGCCAGATCTATCGCGCGGACAACCTCAACGTCTCGAGCCGCAAGACGCTGGACATGCAGCGCTCCGGCAATCATTGGCACATTCGCAAGGAAAGCGTCGGCGGCTAGTGGCAGACATCGTCCGGCACGGCCGGCTTCAGAATCCCCCGTTCCGTCTGCGCAGCGGACAGCTGCTCGCAGCCCTGATGACCGCTTCCGCGCTGATGCTTGCAGCGCCCGGTGCGGCACTGGCGTCGAACAACACCAAGACAGCCAGCAGCGCCAAGGCCAAGGCCACGGCAGGCAGCCATGCAGGCAACCGCTCCGCCGGCCGATCTTCGGCCAAGGCACAGCCCAAAAGCAGGAAGGGCGCGGTTGCAGCAGAAGCCCGAACGGCTAGCACCACGGCAAGGCCCGCACGAAAGCCCGCCTCCAACGCGGCCCCCATCCAGGAAGCCGGCAACGCAGAGGCACGCCTGATCGCGGTCTACGAAATGTTCGGCCGCGGCCAGGCCCGCCCCGCGCTGGCCAAGGCCCGCGACCTGGTGCGCGACTATCCGAACTTCCAGCTCGCGCAGCTCGTCTACGGCGACCTGCTCGCGGCGCAGGTGCCCCCGTCGAACGCGCTGCCCGACACCGCCAGCATCGCGAAGATGCGCGGCAGCCCGGCCATGGCCGAGCTGCACGAGGAATCGAAGCGCCGCCTGCAGGCCCTGCGGGAGCGGCCGCCGGCCAACACCGTGCCGTCGCAGTTCCTGGCGCTCTCCACCCGCAGCCGCTATGCCATTGCCGTCGACGCCTCGCGCTCGCGGCTGTACCTGTTCGAGAACTCCGACAAGGGCCTGAAGCTCACGGCCGACTACTACATCTCGGTCGGCAAGTCAGGCACCGACAAGGCCACCGAAGGCGATGCGCGCACTCCGCTGGGTGTGTACTACATCACCAGCAGCCTCGACCCGAAGTCGCTGAAGGACTTCTACGGCGCGGGCGCCCTGCCCATCAACTACCCCAACCCATACGACCTGCGGCGCGGCAAGACTGGCGGCGGCATCTGGCTGCACGGCACCCCACCCCAGCAGTTCGCGCGGGCGCCGCTGGCGAGCGACGGCTGCGTGGTCATGGCCAATCCCGACCTGAAGCAGCTTCTGCGGAAAGTGCAGATCGGCGCCACCCCGGTGGTAACCGCGCGCAGCCTGCAATGGATAACGCAGCCTCAGGCGGAAAAAGAGTCGCAATCGATTACCGGCGCAATCAATGGCTGGAAAGATGCGCGGGCCAATGGAAATGAAGCGCAATTGAAGAAATTCTATTTGCCCGATTTCCAGCGCAGCAGCAAGAAATCCACCGAAGGAATTTCGGCTGTCGACGACGAAGTGAAATACGCGCAGGGCAAGCGCGTACAGCTCAAGGACATGTCTTACCTCCACTGGCGGGACGGTGACGACACCATGATTGTTACCTTCGGCGAGGTGTTCGAAGGCGAAAAGAGTGGACGCTCCCGGCGCCAGTACTGGTTACGCCAGGGTACCGACTGGAAGCTGTTTCACGAAGAAATCCTGGGCTGAGGCCTGGTTGAAGCCCTCCCGGCGGCGAGGCCACCCCGTGATCTCGTGACTTTTTGCTCACGAGATTGTCCTTTTTTCAATGTTACATCTGACCCACCGAGGGCCTGCGCTACGTAACACGTAACGCATTTGTTCCCGTAACGTTTCCCATTCGCGCGTTCCCGGCGACGTAACGACACATCCCATCTTTATGGGAGGTCACATGTGTCGTACAGAGGGAAATATTCGTTTCCAAACTGTCAATCGGTTGGGCAGGCCGTTTCTGATTCCGGGCGGCAGAAGGCTGGCCGCCATCCTGCTTTATCTCTTTCGCTCAGTACCCGTTAGACAAAAGTACTAGCCACTTCCTGGTTGATACACAGAGTTACGCTGTATAACATTCACCTGCAAGTCTTTGTTAACACTCCTGGAAAGGGAAATCATGCTTGGATCTATTGCTCGTTTTCTGCGCGATGAAGAAGGTGCTACCGCAATTGAATATGGAATTATTGCGGGGTTGATGGCAATTATCTTGATCGGCATCTTTTCCGAGACAACTGGCATCGGCAAGGCACTGATCGACATGTTCAATTACATCGGCGGCAAGCTGCCCAAGGCGGGATCGACGACTCCCACCTGAGACTTTCGATTTGCGTCCGGAATCCCTCCTGCTTGTCTGGCTGGCCTTGATTGCCGTCCATGACTTCCGCAGGCGCACCGTCTCCAACTGGCTGGTCTTGTCGGGCGCCGCCACCGCGCTCGTACAACTCGCCCTCGGGTTTCAACCCGTGGGAATCGGCTGGTCGGAAGCGTTGCTTGGCTTTGCCGCGGGATTCGGCGCACTCCTGCTTTTCTATGCCACAGGCGTCATGGGAGCGGGCGACGTGAAGTTCGCTGGCGCTCTCGGTCTATGGGTTGGCCCCATGGCACTCCTCCCCATCTGGATCGGCGGCAGTCTGCTCGCCGCCCTCCACGGCATTCTTTGGCTGGCGCTGCTGCGCTGGCCCGTGCTTCCCCGGCTCGCGCTGATGCTTGCGCACCAACGCTCTGCTGCCGACGGCATGGCGCTGTCCGGACGCCGGCCTCGTGTTGTTCCCTATGCAGCCTATCTGGCACTGGCCACCGCGGTATGGCTGATCTGGGGGCGACAGAGTTGATCGCACACATGGCGGCGAAGCCGCCAGTCGTCGATTTTCCGGTTGCGCACATTCCTTCTTCTAAATGCCGCCCATGATCCATCTCACCAAGATAGTCGCCGCCATTCTCGTGCTGCTTGCCATTGCGCTCGGTGGCTATGCATGGATGCTCAGCAGGCAGGCTCCCCCTGCAAGAGCAGCCACCGCTCCGGTAGCCGCGCCAGCAAAGGCGCCGGTGGTGATGACGTATGCGGTGGTGGTCGCATCGAAGCCCTTGCCGGCAGGACAAGCCATTTCCGCCGACGCGATTCACGTCGAGCGCCTGCCCATCAACCCCGCGGGCGCGTTCCAGGAAACGGCGGATGCCATCGGACGTGTGCCGGTGATGGACCTTGGCGAAGGCACTCCGCTGCTTCAAGGCCAGCTCGTCTCAGGACTCGCATTGCGTGTGGCGGAGGGCGAACGTGCGGTGGCGGTCAAGGCCGACGAGCTCATGGGCGTCGGAAACAAGGTCCAGCCAGGCGACTTCGTCGATGTCTTCGTGATGTTCAAGTCGGACAACAAGGACGTCGATCGGAGCCAGGCGCGGCTGCTGCTCGCACGCAAGCGCGTGCTGGCATTCGGCAGTGCCTCCGTCGACGGTTTGCCACCCAAGGGGGCGGACGGCAAGGCCGGAACGGCACAGCCGCAGGCGCAACGCACGGAAGCGGCGAGAACCGCTGTTCTGGCGGTCGCGGTCGACGAAATCAATCGCCTGACGGTGGGCGAATCCAGTGGGCGGCTGTTGCTGGCGCTGCGCAATCCGACTGACTCGGCCGAGCCCGATCCCAAGCTCTTCGCAGAACTTCCGACCGCATTGCAACCCGCGCCGGCCAAGCCCGGCGCGCCGCGTCGAGCCCCGCTCGAAGGGCTGGACAAGGCTCAAGCAGGCTTGACCGCGGTGGATTTCGTTTCTGGCGGCACGACCGACAACACCCGCCGCGCGAACGCAGTGGCACGCAATGCGCCGGCTGGAAACGCAATCTCCCGCAGCGGCCCACCGACCGCGCGGGGAGGCAACGAAGTTGAAGTGATCCGCGGCGAGCGAAGCGAAACCATGCGCTATTGATCGGCCAAGCCAATGACCGTCCAAGTTCAAGAAAGAAGACACATGCCGCATTTGCCCTGCCAGTTCACAAGGAATCGGCGGCCTCCATTTCGCCTTGCGCTCGTCGCGCTGTGCCTGGTCTCGCTCGGTATCGTGCCGCCCGCTTCGCAGGCAGCTGGCCCGGAGACAAAGACGCCTCCCGCGCGGCAGCCCATTGCGCTCGTGATGCAGGCGGGAACCCAGCAGGAACTGCTGGTCGACAAGGGCATCGATCGCATGGCCATCGCCGACGAGGCCGTGGTCGGCGTCACGCTGACCCGCAAGGCCGCGGGATCGCCCGGTGCGCGCCTCATCATGACGGGTAAGGCGGCAGGACGCACGACCTTGATGGTTTGGGAAAAGGGCAGCCCCGCAGCCACCACGTATGCCGTGGAAGTCCGTCGCCGCGCGGCGGTGCTGACCGGCTCCACCGACAGTCTCCCCGCGCACCAGCAGGCCACGGATATCGCCCTTTCAAGCGCCGATGAAAAGACTGCGCTGCAGGACCGGTCGGTCGTGAACGTCCGCAGCCACACCGTCCAGGTCGAAGTCAAGGTCGTCGAGTTCAGCCGGAGCGTGTTGAAGGAAGCGGGATTCAACCTTTCCTCCTATGGCCCCAACAGCCATGGCTTCAGCTTCAGCAACACCACGCCGGGCGGCGTTCTGGCGGATGCATTCGGTCTTGCCTTGGGCTTTGGCAATGCCAACAAGGGCCGCGGCATGAAGCTGACGCTGAACCTGCTCGAAGGCAACGGCCTCGCGCGAGTACTTGCAGAGCCGACGCTGGTGGCCATGTCGGGCCAGAGCGCGAGCTTCCTTGCTGGTGGGGAGTTGCCGATTCCAGTACCGCAAAGCCTTGGGGCAACAACCATCGAGTACAAGCCTTTCGGCATCGGCCTGTCGGTAACCCCTACGGTCCTGTCGAACGACCGCATCGTCCTGAAGGTCGCTCCGGAGGCGAGCGACCTCGACTACACCAACGCCCTGAGCATCGACGGCGTCGCGGTTCCCGCGATCACGACGCGCCGCGCGGATACGACCGTCGAACTCGGCGATGGCGAGAGCTTCGTCATCGGCGGTCTGGTGAGCCGCACCACGTCATCCAACGTCGACAAGGTGCCGCTGCTCGGCGACATCCCCGTTCTCGGCTCCTTCTTCAGGCAGAACAAGTACCAGATGAGCGAGAAGGAGCTGGTGATCATGGTGACGCCGCACCTGGTCAAGCCGATCGCACGCAACACCGATCTCGCCCCGTTCCTGCCGGGCACCGCCGAACAACGCGACGGCGCAGTGTGGCGCTCGATCTTCCTGGGCGGCGCAGCCAACACCGCGCTTCCCGGCTTCTCGCGTTGAAGAAACAGCAGTGTGAACGCCAGAAATGCTGACCTCATGAACGCACCACGCGACAGCATTCCCGAAACAGGCGCGGAAACCTACCTGTTCGCATCGAGCAACGGCGGCCACATCACGTGGTTGACCGATGCGCTCGGGCGGGTGGGCTCCGTGGTCGTGCTTGCTCCGGACGCGAAGTCAATCGACGAGCGCATCGCCCTGCTCGGCCCGGCCGCGATATTCATCGACTTCTCATCCGACCAGGTGACTGGTGCGAGCCAGCTTCACCAGCGCCTGAGGAGAGATTGGCCCGCCTTGCCAGTGCTTGCCATGGGAACGTCCACGGAGCCCGCCGCGATGCTTGCGGCACTGCGCGCAGGTGTCGACGATTTCGTCGACGTCGCGGCGGCGCCGACCGAGGCAGTGACCACATTGAAAACACTGCTCGAGCGCCGCGGCAGCTTGCAAGGCGGTACCCGCGGCAGCACCCTTGCGCTGCTTGGCGCGCGTGCCGGGTTGGGAGTGACCACGCTTGCGACCAGCCTGGCCCTGATGCTGCACACCCAGTTGTCCAACGCGCCCGCGAGACCGCAATCGCGCGCAACGCGACACGGCGTGGCCTTGCTCGATCTCGGTCTTCCTGCGCGCGACGGACTGCTTTACCTGGACACCCAGAGCGGCTTCAGCTTCGTCGACGGCGTACGCAACCTGCGACGCCTGGACCAGACGCTGCTGCACACGGCTCTTGCACACCACACCAGCGGCGTCGCCGTGCTGCCGCTGCCCGCGAGCCTGTCGCAGGTGCGCGAGATCTCGCACGCCGATTCCGTAGCGCTGATCAGGAGACTCTCCGACTTCTTCGACTTTCAGATCGCAGACCTCGGCGGCTTCTCGACCATCGACTTCATCGCTCAAACCCTGCACGAAGCACAGCAGACCTGGGTCGTGTGCGACCAGAGCATCGGCGCCATCGTCTCCACTGCCAACCTGCTGAAAGAGCTCCGCGCGCGAGGCATCGAGACCGAGCATCTTTCCCTGGTCGTGAACAAGTTCGACAGTCATGTCGGCCTGTCGGCGAAGGACATTGCCGAACGTCTCGAATTGCCGCTGCTGCACGTGCTGCCTGCGCGCAGCGCTGCGCTGCTGGCCGCGGCAAGCCGCGGGGAAATGCTGGTACGCACCGCGCGCAGCGATCCCTATTCGCAAGCTGTCACAGGCCTCGCTCGAAGCCTCCATCAGCAGTACATGTCCGTGTCGGGCCAACCGCCGGCCAAAGATCAGCGCTGGGTTGCACTGATGTCGCAAATCACCGGGCTCTGGAAGAGTTCAAACGAAAGTTGAGCCAATGTCCACCGAAATCGAATTTGCCGACGACGATCAGGCATTCATCAATTCGCAGCAGTTCCAGGACATCAAGAGCTGGACGCACGACCATCTGCTCAGCCGCATCGAGGAGCTAGGCGCGGAATTCGGCCGCTGGTCGCGCGCATCGATCCAGCAGTTCGTCGAGCTGGAAGTCGACAGCTTCGTACGGCTGCGGCGGGTGCCGATCAACGACCGCGAGATGCAGCTCATCTCCGATTCGCTCACCAAGGAACTGGCGGGATTCGGGCCGCTGGAAGACCTGCTCAACGATCCCGCGGTGGAAGACATCCTCATCAACGGGCACACGAACGTTTACGTATCGCGCAATGGCGTGCTCGAACGCGAGACGCTGCGCTTCGCCGACACCGAGCACGTGATGCGCATCGTGCGCCGCATCCTCGCACCGCTGGGCCGTCGGCTTGACGAAGCCAACCCGATGGTCGATGCGCGGCTGCCCGACGGGGGACGCATCAACGTCATCATCGAACCGCTGGCCATCGACGGGCTTTCTGTATCGATCCGGAAATTCCGCAAGGAGCCGCTCACACCGGCAGACCTGGTCAAGCTCGGTACCTTCGACGCAGGCATGGCCCAGTTGCTCGAGATCGCCGTGCGCGCGCGCTGCAACATTCTCGTCAGCGGCGGCACGAGCTCCGGCAAGACCTCGCTGCTCAACGCCCTCGCGAGCTTCATTCCGCCCGCCGAACGGGTGATCACGATCGAAGACACGGCGGAACTCTCGCTCGGCCACACTCATGTGGTGCGCCTCGAAAGCCGCCCCGGCGGCTTCGACGGCACAGGCGTGGTTTCGATCCGCGACCTGCTGCGCAACAGCCTGCGCATGCGGCCGGATCGCATCATCGTCGGCGAAGTCCGGGGCGCCGAGGTGATCGAGATGCTGCAGGCAATGAACACCGGCCACGAAGGCTCGATGGGCACCATCCACGCCAGTTCCCCGCGCGAATGCCTCTACCGTCTCGAGATGCTCGCGGGCTTTGCGGGCTACCAGGGCAGCGAAGTGAGCTTGCGCCGCCAGATTGCCAATGCCATCGATTTCATCGTGCAGATCGGGCGCATGTCGGGCGGCCAGCGGCGCATCGTCTCGCTGAGCGAGATCACAGGCGTCAACGACAACGTCGTGGCGATGCAGGAGCTTTACCGCTACGACCCGATCGTGTCGCCCGACGGCGAAGAACGCGACCGATGGATATCCCTCGGCATCGCGCCTCACTCGCCCAAGATCACCCGCTTCCGTCAGATGCTGACGCGTGCGCAAGGGGACCGCCGTGGATGAAATCCTGCTGGGCATGGCGTGCCTTGCGCTGCTGCTCGCGGCGGCAGGCATCCTGCTTTGGCAATGGGCGCGCGGGCGCCAGGAGCGGCGAGCCGCCTACCGCCACCTGGCACAGCAACTCGAGGCCAAGGCCGTGGCTGTCGCCGTGGAAGCTTCGCTATCAGCTTCGCCGCGCACCTCGTTCATCGACACGCCTGGCAGCGGCATCGCGGCAGACCCGTGGATGAATGCTGGCGGCGAGCCGCCACCGGAGCCGACGCACAAGGCACGCCTGCAGGCACTGTTGCCCTCCTGGCTGGAAGGCGCCGTTTCGGTGCAGGCGATCGCGCTGTGCGCTTTCGCGATCGTGGCACTGAGCGCGGTGGCCGGCCTGTTCGCCGGCTGGATCAGCGCCGCTGGGACGTTCGTCGTGCTACTGGCCCTGTCTCTGTTCGGGCTGTGGCTGCGCCTTCAGAAGTTTCGCCGCCAACTGGTCGGGCAGCTTCCCGCATTCATCGATTCGATGGTGCGCCTCATCACCATCGGCAACTCCACGCAGGCCGCGTTTCAACTGGCGATTTCATCCACGCAGGCGCCGCTGCAAAACTATCTCGAGCGCGCGGCCAACCTGGTGCGCGCCGGTGTGGACCTCGACCGTGCGCTGCACCAGACGGCAGCCAGCGTGCGCGTCGAGGAGATGTATCTCCTGGCATCCATCCTCGGGCTGGGCGTGCGCTACGGAGGGCGCGCGGACCTGCTGCTGGAGCGCGTTGCGAACTTCATGCGCGACCGGGAGCAGGCCCAACACGAACTCGTCGCAATGTCGGCCGAAACACGGCTGTCGGCGTGGATCCTCGGTCTCCTGCCATTGGGCGTGGGCGGCTTCATCATCATTTCCAACCCGGGCTACTTCCTGCGGATGTGGCACGACTCCACCGGCCAGATGATGATTTTCGGCGCGGTGGGCCTGCAGCTGCTTGGCACCGTTTTGCTCTATCGCCTGGCGAGGTTGACATGACGTTCACTCCCACGCAGCTCGCCGCATGGAGCCTCGCGCTGCTGGCGCTCGGTCTTTGCACCGCGGCGGCGGGCCTGATGGTCAACGAAGCGCGGCGCGCCCGGCGCGGCAAGGCTATCGGCCGCGCACTCCATCGCGACGATGCGGTCGTCTCGCCGGTCGTCGATGGCCTGTCGGAAGTCGAGGCCGCAAGGCGCGCCGATGCCGACCTCCCGCTGCATTGGCTCAACACCCGGATCGGCAAGGCCCTGGTGGCCGACGAAGACCGGCGGCTGATCGACCAGTGCGGATTTTCCTCGGCGCGGGCGCAGCTCGTCTTTCTGGTCACACGGCTCGCGCTGGCCATTCTGTTGCCCACGCTGGCGCTGCTGTTCTGGCCCGGAGCGGTCTCGACGAGAAAGCTCACCATCATCGCGGCGTCGGCCATCGGCATCGGCTTCATGATTCCGAAGTGGCTGCTCGGCCGACTGGCCGCCAAACGGCGCGAACGCGTGGCGCATGAGCTGCCGCTCTTCATCGATCTCCTGCGGCTTCTTCAGGGTGTGGGCTTGAGCCTCGACCAGAGCCTGCAGATCATGGCCAACGACTTCTCGCACGTCATGCCGGTGCTGGGTTACGAGCTGAATCTCGCCAACAGCCAATACAGCCGCGGCCGCACACGCGAGCATTCGCTGGCACGCCTGGGTACATTGCATGCGAACGACAACCTCGCGGGCATGGTTTCCCTGCTCGTGCAGGTCGATCGCCACGGCGGCGCCGTCCAGGAACCCCTGCGCATATTCAGCGACCGGTTGCGCGAACACCGCAAGTCGGAGATGAAAGCGCGCATCGGCAAGATCACCGTGAAGATGACCGGTGTGATGGTCAGCACGCTCCTGCCGGCGCTCGTGATCGTGACCGCCGGCCCAGGCTTCATCGCCATCATCCGTTCACTGGGAGCCATGTCCAAATGAACATCGCCTTGCATGACTCGAAGTGCGCCTGCGCGTTGCTCGCGGCCCTGATGATGCTGGCCGGCTGCGGCGGGCCCAAGGGCCTGTATCCGGCTGCGGCCGATGCGCAACAGCGGATGGCCGCAGAGGCTGCCGCGACGCAAAAGAACGCGGCGAACATCGACACCGCCGCAACGTACATGAAGCTCGTCGAGCAGATGCAGACGGACGGCCTGTGGTTCGCTTCGCTTGCACACATCGATGCGCTCGAACAGCGCTGGGGTGCCTCTCCTGATTCGAGCCGCATGCGCGCCGACGCGCTGCGCCAGACGGGCGAGACTGCAGGGAGCGAGGCAGCTTACAAGCGCCTGATCGGCACGCCGCTGGAGGGCGCCGGCTACCACGGCCTCGGACTGCTGGCGGGCGGGCGCGGCGACTATCCCACAGCCGTTGCGCTGCTGAAGGAAGCGCAACGGCGCAATCCGACCGATGCGGTGCTCCTGAGCGACCTGGGTTACGCCAGCCTCCGCGCAGGGCTCGTCGCGCAGGCGCGCCTGCCGTTGATGCAGGCACTGCAACTGCGCTCCGACAACCCCCAGGCACAAGCCAACCTTGCGCTGTACCTTGAAGTCACGCAGCAAAGAGCGCAAGCCGACGCGTTGATGGAAGCCCACCGCATGTCGCCCGCGACGCGCGAAGCGATTCGCGAGAGTGCACGGCAACTGGGCAGTGCGCCGCTCGCTGCCGTGCAGCCGCTCCCCCGGGCGGCGACCATGGGGACATCGATCTACGACGACAGCACGGCGCCGCTCAAGCTCAAGGCGGCGCGCTGGCCCGGCATGGGCGGCCAGCAGGCCAATGCAGGCGCAATGACTTCCCGCAGTTCGATCTCACGAGGCACAGAATGAAGAACCCTTTTTCCCGCCTGAGGGCCGCCGGGCCGATGGTCGGCCTTTCTCTCTCACTGGCCGCCGCCATCGCCTCTGCACAGAACGCGCCCGCACAAGACGACACGGCCAAAGCCGCACCGCAGGCAGAGGCCGAGTACGACGAAGCACCGCCCCTGCAAGTTGGCGATGCCGCGACGAGCCTGCTCGCAAGGCAGCGAGACGGCAGCTTCGCATCGCCCACGGCGCGCCCCATTGCGGGTGATGTCGCACGCCGAAGCTATGAACGCTATCTGAAGAGCTTCGAGTATCCGATTCCCGAGCGCATGAGTTCGACGGTCAAGACCGGCAGCAGCGCGGGCGGCAGCAGGTAGCCGCTGGGCTTCGCTTTTCGAACGACGGCACACCATGAAGCTCTCGCGCTCCAGCACGAATCCGCGTACCCAACGTGGCGTCTATGCGCTCGAGTTCGCCATCGCGTTCCTGCTCTTCTTCACCCTGCTCTACGCCATCATCTGCTACGGCGTTCTCTTCGCCATCCGCTTCGGATTGCAGAATGCCGCCGAGGATGGTGCACGGGCAGCGCTTCGGTATCCGGTCGGCGCGACCACCAGGGCTGCCAAAGCGCACGACGTCGCGCGCGACCAGGCCAGCGGCCTGCTGCCTGTCGCACCCACCGTGGATGCGAAGATCTGCCAGGTGGCCAGCAACGATTGCTCGGCCACCCGCGTGTGCAGCATCCTGTGGGAACAGCGGTGCCAGATCGTGGTCACGATCACCGCATCGGGCCTCAAGGACATGCTGCCGCCGCTGCCCGCTTTTGCCGTGCCCGATACCCTGGTTGCCAAGGCGAGCATGCTGCTCGACGGGAGAACACCATGACGCAGCGCATCGCAACGGCGCGGGAACGCCCCCGGTCCGCCGCCGGGCACCGATGCCACCAGCGCGGAATTGCAGCGATCGAGTTCGCGTTCGTCTTCACTTTCCTGTTCCTGGCCATCTACGGCATCGCTACGTTCGGGGCGGTCCTGTATGTCCAGCAGACCGTGTCGCGAGCCGCCGAAGACGGTGCACGCGCGCTATCGCAGCCTTCCATGATGGGTCTTTCGGATGACGCCCTGCGCAGGCAGAGGGTCCAGGACGCCATCCACGAATCCCTGGCGGGTTCGCTGGTCGTGCCGGAAGCCAGCAGTGCAGACATGGCGAGCCGCCTAGGCTGGATCAAGAGCCACGTGAACGTGAATGTGGTGTTGACGGGTGCGGGCGGCTCCGCGCCTGCTACGGGAGCGGTCGTGACCGTGGCCTATCCCTACAGCGCCAACCGCCTGCTGCCTACGCTGCCTCTTCTGGACACCAGCCGCTGGATGCCGGACACGCTGACGGGCCGGACAACCGCCGTGCTTCCATCCTGAAAGGCGCGCCATGAGACACGCATCGAAATCATCCCGCCAACGGTATCGCGGATCGATCATGGTCAACACGGCCATCGCGATGAGCCTGATACTGATCGTTCTGATCGGCACGGAACTCGGCTACCTGTTCTTCATGAAGAGGGAGCTTCAGAAGACGGTCGACCTAGCCGCACTGGCAGGCGCCCAGGCACTCAAGCCGTCCGCATGCGGCGTTGCTCAGCAGGCTGCAAAGGACAACGCCGTAAAGAACTTTCCGGTCGGCATCGACCCGCTGACGGATGCCGAGGTGGTATGCGGCAACTGGGACCCGGTGTTTCGCGCCCCTCCGCTTTACTTCGGCGCGCCGAATGCCGGGGAGAAGTTGAATGCAGTGCGCGTTTCCATCACGCGGAGCCCTTCGATGCTGCCGCTCTCGTTCACCGGAAACGCCCAGCATTCGATCGTCGTTTCCGCCATCGCGTACCAGGCGATTCCGCAGGCGGCGCTCAGCATCCGGAGCACGCTGGTGAGCATCGACACCAAGCAGTCGACACTGCTCAATGCACTTTTTGGCGGCTTGCTGGGCGGCTCACTCGCCGTCCAGCCTGTTGGCTGGCAAGGCCTGCTCAATACCGACATCCAGTTGCTGAGTTTCCTCGACCAACTAAAGCTCGATCTGCACATCAGTGCCGCCAACTACGACCAGGTTCTTGCTACCAACGTCGACGCAGGTGTTCTGCTGCAGGCCATGATCTCGGTCATGGAACGCGGAGGCAACACCTCCGCCTTCACGCTGCAGGCCTTGCGCGATGTGCTGGTGGGCGTTCAGGCCTCTCCATTCACCCTCAAGCCTGGCGACCTGCTGGGCATCGCCAGTGGAACAGACGCTGCAGGACTGAGCACCAATCTTCAACTCTTCCAGTTCGTCCAGGGGATGATCCAGGTCGCGAACGGCAAGAACGGGCTGGCGGCCGATGTGCCGATCACGGTACCGGGCATCGCCAGCATCACCACGAAGGTCCAGGTGGTCGAGCCACCACAGGTCTCGGCGGTGGGAAACCCCGAACTCATCAACCCCATCCTCGGCGTCAGCGACCCTAACAAGATCTACGTGCGCACCGCACAGGTTCGCCTACTTTTGTCCGTGGACCTCGGTGGAATCACAAACCTGCTGTCGAACGTGTCTTCCACGGTGACGGCGACTCTCTCTCCACTCGTCAATTTCCTCGACGGTGTCGCGAGCTTGAACCTCGGCACCATCGTGCCCGATCTAGTAGGGCTGGTCGGCTGCGGTGGCCTGCTACCTGCCTGTCAGCCGCAGAAAGTCATCTACACAACCGCGCTCCCCGCGCTCATCGAAATAGGTATCAGCTCGGGCAACGGGTCCGCACTCGTAACCGATCACACATGCAACTCTAGCGACAGCAAGTCGCTGGACGTTCAAGCTAACAGCAGCGTGGCGCGCCTCAATATCGGCAGGGTTTCGAACATCTTCTCGTCCTCTCTTCCCGCAACGGCCGAGCCAGTGGGCATTGTCGAGATCGGATACCGCGAGGCCAAATTCGACAGCTGCGCTGTTCTTTCACTGTCCTGCAGTGGCAAGAAGTGGAGGGATGCAACCGGGAACTTCGTCTCAGACATCAACAGCGCCAAGAAAACCGTCATCTCAGGCCTGGGTCTGGTTGTCAATTCGGATATCGGAGGCAGCGTGAGCGGCCGGGCGCTCAAGTACACGGCGCCAGCTGCAGCGAATCTGCCGGAAATCGATGCGGCGCCGTACGACGGCGCGGGTTCCGACCCATCCTTCAAGGCCATCAGTGCCACATCGCTCGTTCAGAGCCTTGGACCTGCCTTGGGTGGCATCCAAATCCAACCGTATTCGAGCAACAGCAGCGGCGTGCTTGGCGGATTGCTCAATGGCACCCTGAGCCTGATCAGCGGCCTTATGAATAGTCTGCAGACGGTGATCACGAATGCGCTCGCCCCCTTGCTCGATCCCGCAGTCAACACGTTGCTCAATCTGCTGGGAATCGATCTTGCGCAAGCAGAGGTGGGAGCACGGCTGTCGTGTCAGGGCGGTGCACAACTGGTTTATTGAATCGATTCTCATGAGTGTCCCCAACTTCGACGAACTCGACCTCTTTGTCTGGGAAGGCAAAGCCGACATCCTCGACCGCATCGCGCGGTGCATGGCGAGCTTCGACGTGGAGGTTGTCAGGGCCGACGGCATGCCGCCTCCGCCGCAGGACCGCGGCACGGCGCTGCGCCCGTCGGTGGCGATCATCAGCGTCACCGTCATCGACAGCGGCGGGCTGGCGCATGCGACCGAGCTGCTGCAGGGCATGCCGGTGATCTGGGTCGCCGCAGGCTCGCGCGAGCGCGACTCGCGCACCTATCCGCCCGAGTACCTGCACGTGCTGCCCTACGACTTCACCTGCGCCGAGCTGCGCACGATGGTCGCGAAGCTGGTGCGGCAGCTGCGCGCGCGCGAAGTGGCGCCGCAGGCGCCCGACGTTCTTGTTGCGCACTCGGAGGCGATGAAGGCGCTGCTGGCCGAGGTGGGCGCCTTTGCCGACTGCAACCACAGCGTGCTGGTGCGCGGCGAAACGGGCGTGGGCAAGGAGCGCATCGCGCAGCAACTGCACCTCGGGCATCAGCACTACAGCAAGGGCGCGTTCGTGGCGGTGAACTGCGGCGCGATTCCCGACGGGCTTTTCGAGTCGCTGTTCTTCGGCCACACCAAGGGCTCGTTCACGGGCGCGGTGCACGCGCACCGCGGCTACTTCGAGCAGGCCACGGGCGGCACGCTGTTTCTCGACGAGATCGGCGACCTGCCGCGCTACCAGCAGGTGAAGCTGCTGCGCGTGCTGGAAGACAGCGCGGTCACGCGCCTGGGCGCGACGGCGCCGGTGCGGGTCGACTTCCGGCTGGTGGCGGCCACCAACCGCAACCTGCGCGAGATGGTGGCGAGCGGCGAGTTTCGCGCCGACCTGTTCTACCGGCT
This sequence comes from Variovorax sp. Varisp85, assembly GCF_047304045.1. NCBI lineage: Bacteria > Pseudomonadati > Pseudomonadota > Betaproteobacteria > Burkholderiales > Comamonadaceae > Variovorax > Variovorax sp. Varisp85. Next base: position 10,168 of record NZ_JBGLYN010000082.1, on the reverse strand, counting down.
CGCGGTGATCGAGCTGCACGTGCCCAGCCTCGAGGAGCGCGGCGAGGTCGACAAGATCGCGATCTTCAAGGCGCTGCTGGGCAACGTGCTCGGCGACGAGCTCGAAGCGCTCGGCGAAACGCCGCACTGGCTCAGCGATGCGGTGGCCGAGACCTACTTTCCAGGCAACGTGCGGCAGCTGCGCAACCTCGCGGAGCGCGTGGGCGTGATCGCGCGGCAGCTGCACGGCTGGGACCAGAACCTGATCCAGCGCGCGATTGCGCTCACGCGCGGCACGCCGGCACCGGCGACCCCGAGCGAGCGCAACGGCATGGGCAACGGCAACGGCTCGCTCGATGGCAGCAACGACCGCAAGGGCTGGAACAGCAGCGAGCGCAACCGCATCATCGCGGCGCTGGAGATCAACGACTGGAAGCGCCAGGACACCGCGCAGCACCTGGGCATCAGCCGCAAGGTGCTGTGGGAGAAGATGCGCAAGTACCAGATCCTCGACGGCGAGCCAGGCATCCCCGAAACTGGATAGGCTCGCCCCCAGGCTTCGCGCACTTCGTGTCGCTTCTCCTTCCCCCTACCGGGGGCAACACCTGAGGCCCGGCAAAGCCGGTTCCTCGGTGTTTCACGAAGGGGCTTCGCTTGCCTCGTGGATCAGTTGGTGCCGAGCCTTGTGGTCCTGCGCAGCGGTGGGTTTGCGAACGACGTGCCGGGCGAGCGGTCGACCGTGGGCTCGGCCGCGCAAGTCGTGTTGCTCGAGATGCACAGCGCACCCAGCAGGCCGTCTTCCGTCAGCACCTGCCGCCTCGGCGCGCCAAAGAGGCGGTCGATCCAGCCGTTGGGGCCGGCCGGGTCGATGCGCAGTTCGCCGGTGGTGCGCGCCAGGCGCAGCTCGGAGATGCGCAGGTCGAACACGCCATCGATGTAGTCGAACAGCAGGGTGTAGTAGTCGAGCTGCGCGTCGAGCACCTTGGGCAGGGTCTCGCGGCCGAACTCCATGAGGCGGCGGCGGCCGCGGAAGGCCTGGCCGGCCGTGCTCACGGCTTCCATCAGCTGGCGCTCGCGCTCGCGGCCCGACACGGTGCGCGCCCACGATGCCGACGTGAGCTCGAACAGGTTGAGCTTCACGCTTTCGAGCTTGGCTTCCTGGTTGGCGACTTCGGCCAGCGCCGACTTCAGGCGCAGCTGCCGATCGAAGCCGTTGCCGAAGTTCCAGTTGAGTTCGAAGGCGGCGCGCGTCGGGTCTTGCGGCGACACGCCGCGCGGGTCCTTGCTTTTCACGAGCACGGCGTCGAGCGAGGGGTAGAGGCTCGCGTCCTGCTGGTCGGCCAGCGCCTTGGCGCGGTCGATGCGGCCCTGCGCCTCGGCGATCTCGGTGCTGCGCGACTCGGCGCGGCGCAGCGCCTCTTCCTGCGAGGAGATGCGCCACTGCGCCGGCGCCGCGAGCACGGGCAGCGACTCGGCATTGGGCGAGAACTTGAAGTAGTTGCGGAACTTGGCAAGGGCCTCGTCGCGCTGCGCCTCGAAGTCGGACTCGCGCGCGGCCACCAGCGCGCGCCGCGAGGCCGCCATGTTGAGGTCGTTGTCGCCGCTCACGCCCAATGCCACGCGGCGGGCTTCGGCCTTGGAGATTTCGGCCACCACCTCGGTGGCCTTGTGCGCGATCTGCTTCTTCAGGTCGAAGCGCTGCACCTGCAGGTAGGCGGTGAGCGCATCCAGCACCACCTTCTGCGAGGTGGTGACGACGGCCTCGTCGTCTGCCTGGTTGGCCGCTTCGGCGGCGCGCTGCGCCGCGCTCATTGCGCCGCCGTCGAGGAGGCTCACGCGCGCCTCGGCGGTGAGCACGGTGTAGCTCTGCGTCTTGGCATTGGCCGCGCCGCTGTTGTAGTTGCCGGACGAGGTGCCGAACTTGAAGCGCGGGTAGCGCGCCTGCCTGGCCGCGTCCACGCCGTAGCTGCTGGTGTTGGCCGCGGCCTGCGCGGTCTGCACTTCGGGGTAGTCCTGCGACAGCGCGACCAGGGCCTGCTTGACCTGCTGGGTGTAGCTCGCGGCGCCGAGCGAGGGCGGGGACAGCCGGCGCGCGAGCAACAGCCGGGCACCCGCCTCCTGCTGCTCCTGCGCGAAGGCGACGGGCGGCAGGACGAAGCTCGCGCACAGCGCTGCGCAGACAACGCCGGCGCCCATGCGGCGTCGGTCGGCCGGTTGGCGGTACTTCATGGTTCGCGGAAGGCTTCGCGCCGCAGCTTGAGCACAGGTCGCAGGATGTACCAGATGAACGGATCGGTGCCCACACGCAAGTCCACTTCGGACTCCATGCCGGACGTGATGCGGTTCTCGTCGCGGCCCACATGGGACTGCGACATGCTGATGAGCAGCCGGTAGTACGGCGCGCCGCTGGCGATGGCGGGGTCGCGGTCGGCGTCGGCCGCCACCAGCTTGACCTTGCCGTCGACGGCACCGTAGCGCAGGTAGTCGTAGGCGGTGATCTTCACGCGCGCCGGCTGGCCCACTTCGATGAAGCCGCGGTCGTTGGGGTTGAGCCGCGCCTCGACCATGATCTCGTCCTCGTCGGGCACCACCTCGAGGATGGATTCGCCGGGCTTCACGACCCAGCCGGGGCTGGAGTTGCGCAGGCCCTTGACGATGCCGTCCGACGGTGCCTTCACCACGGTGCGCGAGCGCTGGGTGCGCGCGCGCGCCAGGTCTTCGCTCAGGCTCGCGAACTGTCGCTCCACCGTGGCCAGTTCGTCCGACGCGCGCCGGCGAAAGCGCCCTTCGGCCTCGGCCATCTTGGCCTGTGCCTCGGTGATGGACGCGTTGGCGGAGATCACGCCCTGGCGCGCCACGGCGAGTTCGCTGCGCACGCCTTCGGCCTGCCGGCGCTTCTCCAGCACCTCGACCTGGCCGACCAGTTTCTCGCTGAACAGCTGCTCGGAGATTTCGAGCTCCTTCTGCATCAGCGCCAGCCGGTCGCTCAGGCCCTTGACCTTGGCCTGCTGCTCCAGCTGCTTGCTGCGCGCCTGCTCCAGGCCCGACACGGCGCCGGCCATGACACCGCGCTGTTCGAGCGCGCGCGCCTGGTAGGCGCCGGTCTCGCCTTCGAACACGCTTTCGTCGATGTCGGCGGCGAAGGATTCACGCTTGAGCGGCTGGCCGCGGCTCTCGGCCATGAGCCGCACGCGCGTGGCCTGCGTGGCCGCGTAGCGGGCCGAGAGCTCCTCGAAGTTGAGGCCGCTGCCGCCAAGATCGATCTCGACCAGCGACTGGCCCTGCTTGACCTTCTCGCCTTCCTTCACCAGCACGTTGCTGACGATGCCGCCTTCCAGATGCTGGATCGACTTGACGCGGTCCGAGGGGATCACGCGACCGGGTGCGACAACCACGGTTTCCATCGGAAAACCGAGGCCGACCAGCGCCAGCACGCCGATTGCGCCGCCGATGATCCATTGCCGCCGCCGCCCCTGCGGCGAGGCCTGGGCCGCGCGCCTGTCGTTCTCGTCCTGAAGAATCTGCGGCAAATCTGATTTCAAGTCGCGTCCCCGATCACTCGTCATTCGCTCTTCGTTCGTTCTTCGTCACGCCATCGAACGAGAGGCAGCGGCGCCCGCGCCGTCTTCCGCATCGCCCAGCGCCACCAGCGGCTTCTTCACGCCGAACAGCTTCGGCACCATCACCGCCGCCGCGCCCTGCTCCACGTTGCCCTGCCCCGTGACGTGATAGACCACGTTGGCGGCGGAGACGATGCGCAGCGAATGCGTGACCACCACCACGGTGCGCACCTTGGCCACCGCGAGCAGCGTGGCGAGCAGGTTGCGCTCGCTCTGAAAGTCGAGGTCGTTGCTGGGCTCGTCGAGCACCAGCACCGAAGGTTTGCGCAGGAAGCTCATGGCCAGCGCGAGCTTGCGCCGCTCGCCCACCGACACGCCGGTGCCGCCTTCGCCGATCATGGTGCGGTAGCCGTCAGGCAGCCGCGAGATGAAGTCGTGCGCGCCCGAGAGCTTGCAGGCCGCGACGATCTGCTCGTCGCTCTGGCCGGGCGCCGTGCGGCGCATCACGTCGATCAGCGAGCCGCCGAACCAGTAGACCTCCTGCGAGAGGTAGCTGATCCAGCGCGACAGCTCTTCGCGGCCGAACTGCGAGAGGTCGTACTCGCCGATGCTGACGATGCCGCGCGTGGGCGTGTACAGGCCCGACAGCAGCTTCACCATGGTCGACTTGCCCGCGCCGTTGCGCCCGACGATCACGTGCAGCCCGCCCGGGCCGATGTCGAGGTCGACGTTTTCCAGCACCGGCTGCTGCGCGGTGTCGGTGAAGCTGAAGCTCACGTCCTTCAGGGTGATGCGGCCGAGCGGCTGCGGCAGGGTCATGCCCGTGGGCGGTTTCTCGACCGGTTCGCACAGCACGCTCTCGAGCCGCTTGGCGGCTTCCTTGGCGGTGGCCAGCGAACGCCAGTTCGACACCAGCCCGGCCACCGGCTGCAGCGCCTTGAGCGCCAGCATGTTCGAGGCGACGAGGCCGCCCACCGTCATCCACTGCTCCATCACCGAGACGGCGCCCACGGTCACCACGATGACCGAGAACACCGTGAGCAGCACGGTGGTGCCGTCGCGCGCGGTCTCGATCTGGCCGTTCTTGCTGAAGCTCTCGGTGAGCCAGGCGTTGTAGGTCTGGCGCCACATGTCGCTGATGGGGCCGTCGTTGGCCTGCGTCTTCAGCGTTTCGCGCGCATGGCAGATCTCGGCGGTCATGCGGTCGAGGCCGCGGCCGCGCTGCACTTCTTCCACGCGGCCGGCGCGGACCTCGTCGGCCCACCACCAGGCCAGGAACGACATGATGGCGAGAAACGCCGCCACCACGGGCAGCACCGGCAAGGCGACGATGCCGATCACGGCGAGCGCGAAGATCGCCATCGGCAGGTCGAAGATCGATTGCGCGAGGCCGCCGGTGACGGTGCCGCGCACCGAGCCCACGTCGCGAAAGTATTGCTGCCACACCGAGGCGGGACGTGCCTCGAGCGCGCGCAGCGGCCGGGCCAGCATCGATTGCAGCAGGGCACCGGAAACGCCGTGGTCGATGATGGCGCCCGCGTTGCGCAACAGGCGCGAACGGCGTGTGCGCAGCCAGAACTCGATGCACAGGAAGAACAGGATGCCGCTCACCAGCGCAGCGAGCGTCGAGAAGCCGCTGCGCGACAGCACGCGGTCATACACCTGCAGCAGGAAGATGGAGGGCAGCAGCCCGAACAGGCTGATGGGAAGCGAACGCCATGCCGCGCTCTTCACGAGCGGGTAGGCCGCGCGGAACGCGGCGTTCAGTGCCCCGGCATAAGGACTGGCACCCGGCTCGTCCGGCGTTTCGGCAACCAGCTGGCTGGGCAAGAGAAACTTGATCATGGGAAAAAGCCGATCCGTCGTGCAATGACGCCTGAGCCATTATCAACTGTTACCTCACTGTTACAAGGCAAAAATTCACGCTCCGGCCAGCACCAGTGCGATGTTGGCGCACAGCAGCATGCAGAGCACCCAGGCGCACAGCAGCTGCGCCCAGCCCAGCCACCAACGGCGCATCGGCGGCCGCCGCCGCGGCGGCGCCTCATGGTCGAAGGGCGATTGCGGAAGTACATCCCATCTCGTGCTCATGGCAGTGCTTTCAAAACCCGGGCCAACCGGGACAGGCCTACGCCTGCGGAACTCTTCGCCAGCACCCAGTCGCCGGGCTGCAGCAGCCCGCCGAGCGCGGTCGACAGGTCGGACACATCGACGAACCAGTGCGAGCGAACCTTTGTACGAATGCGCGCGTGCAGTGCCCGCATCAGCGGGCCGCACAGCAGCACGCGGTCGGGCTGCGAGGCCAGCAGCTCGGCCTCGAGGTCGAGGTGATGGCGTTGCGCGGCGGGGCCGAGCTCCTGCATGTCGCCAAGGATCGCCACGCGCCGTGCCGGCTCGCAGGGGGCCTGCGACAGCATCTCGAGCGCCGCGCGCATGGAGCTCGGGTTGGCGTCGTAGGTCTCGTCGATCAGCTTGAAGCTGCCGCCGCCGATGTGAATGGTGTGCAGCGCACCGCGGCCGCCCGGCGGCTCGAAATGCGCGAAGGGCTCGACCGCCGCGGCCAGCGGCAGGCGCATGGCCTGCAGGGCCGCAAGCGCGGCGATGGCGCTTGCGCCCATGTGGCGCCCCGGTGCATTGAGCCGCAGCTGGAAGGGCTCGCCCGCCACCAGCGCCTGCACCTCGCCGTGGTCGAAGGCGAGCAGGCGCACGTCGGCGTCCTCGTGCTCGCCGCAGGTGACGATCTGCAACTGCCGCGCCGTTGCCGCTTCGGCGAAGGTCGCGAACTCGGGCATGTCGCGGTTGAGCACCACGCTGCCGCCCGGCGCCATGGCTAGCAGGATCCGGCTGTCGAGCCGCGCGGCGGCTTCGGTCGGGCCGCGGTGCTTCTGCGACGCGGCCGAGAGCCCCGTCACCACCAGCAGCGAAGGCCGCACCAGCTGCGCCGAGGCCGGCATGTGCGAGGTGCCCATCTCCAGCACCCAGTAGGCGGCGTGCCGTGGCATGCAGGTCATGTTCCAGGCGATGCCCGATGGCAGGCTGACGTTGCCCTCGGGCTGGCCGACCTCGCCCCACACGGTGAGCGCGCCGGCCAGCATGGCGGCCACGGTGCCGCTGGCGACGCCGTTCGCCGCGCCGCTGCCGAGCACGCCGCACACGCGGCCGGTGAACTCGGCGCGCGCATGATCGCCCAGCTCCAGCACGGCCTGCAGCACGTTCGGCACCTTGAGCACGGGCACGCGCTTGTCGAGGTGCGGCTTGGGGTCGGTGCACAGCACGGCGGCGGCCGGCTGCAGCACGCCCTTGAGCGTGACGGCGGCCAGCGGCGTCTTCGACGGCCGCGCCTGGTGGTCGAACACCACGCGGCCCTTGCGCATGAACGAGCGCTGCGCCACGCCGGTGGCGCGCCAGCCGTCCTCGGGCTTGACGACCCATTCGCCGCCGGTGACGTGCGCCATCTCGCTCGCGGTCCAGGCGGCGCCGTCGTCGCGCACGCCGGCACTCCCGCCGCCGCTCGTGCCGCCCGTACCGGGCAAGGTGCGCCGCTCCACCAGGTAGCGGTGGTAGGCGGCGAAGCCCGACAGGTAACGCTCCACGTCGTCGATGCGCACGCGAAACGAGTGATGGCGGATGAAGAACGAGCCGACGATGCTCGACGGACGGCGAAGGTACATCGCCATCTCGGGCCAGAAGAAGCCATTGAGCAGGTAGTGCGCGCGGTAGTCGAGCGCGCGATAGAACTTCTCGGTGTCGAGCTCGTCGAGCAGGTGCCGCATCGCGGGCATGCCTTCGAGCCGCTGGAGCATCTGCTGCGCGGCCAGCATGAGTTCGAGCAGCGTCGGGAAGGTGGTCTTCCGGTCGAGCACGAAGTCGAGATACCCCGCCACGTTCTGCAGGCCGAAGCGGAAGTACTTCTCCTGCGGGCTCCAGTGCGTGAGTTCGTGGACGCAGCGGCTGAGCCAGTGGTCATGCACCTGCCAATGCTGGCTGGCAATGAAATGGTCGAAGGCCTTCTCGACCGCGGCCAGCCATTGCGGCTCGCGTGTGAGGCCGTACAGGCGCATGAGGCCGTAGGCCGCCTCGCCGTCGTAGCAGACGATGCGCGAGGCCTGCTTGAGCGTGAGGTCGGCCGCGTGCAGCACGTGGTTGAAGCGGCCGGTGGCCGCATCTTGCAGCGACACGATGCCGAGCGCGAGCTTTTCCAGCAGCGGCAGCCAGTGGCGCGTGTCCATCAGCTCGCAGTACTTCACCAGCGCGAGCACGCAGGCCGCATTGCCGCCGAGCTTGATCTCGCCGCCGGTGTCGACCAGGAACGCCACCGCGCGCCCATCCGCCAGCGTGTAGTCGCGGATCAGCGAGGCCGTGAGATGGTCGAGCGAGCGGTCGATGGCCGCGCGCAGCGTTTCGTCGCGCGTGAGCTCCCACGCCTCGAGCATGGCGTGGAGCGCGCTCGCATGGCGCGCCGCGTCGTAGGTCGGGATGCGGCGATCGAAGCACGGGAAATAGCCGTACACGAAGAGGCCGTCGCTCTGCACCTGGCGCGCGAGATACGAAGAGCCGCTGCGCACGAGGTCGAGCACCGACTGCGGGTTCAGCGCCGGCAGCTGCCGGCGGCCCGCATCGAGCCCCGTACCCACGAGCTTGTGCACCACGCCATCGGGCTGGCAGAACACACCCACCGTCGCCAGCAGGTAGACCGGCTGCTCCGAGGGCATGCTGTCCAGCGGCGGCGAACACTGAAAGCGCTCCTGGCCGTAGACCTCGAAGTTGCGCGGGTTCACCACCGAATGCGCAATGGTCGAGTCGCCGCACAGCATGGCGTTGGCATTGAGCTCCTGCTCGGTGAAGGCGAGCGCGAAGTCCTGGTCGAAGGCCAGGCCGAGGCGGAAGTAGTTGCGCTTGACGGCGGTGAGCTGCGTCTTGAACTGCACCCACTCCATCGGGCTCGCGCCCTCGACCCAGTCGATGCGCAGCCACGGCGACACGACGCCGCGCTCGCGCACCCAGCGCTCGACGCGCCCGGCGCCTTCGCGCCAGGCGGTTTCGAATTCGGTGGCCCGCGCGTGCACGACGTGTGCGCGCTGCGCGCCATCGCTCACGGAGAAGAACAGCGTGAACGCCGGATAGGGGGCCGGCAGCGCCGCGCACAGCGAAGCCAGGCGTTCGTGGCAGGCGTGGAGCTGGTCTGTGAAGGACATCATTCGGCCCCGATCCAATGCGGGAGACCGGCCGCGCCCGTCATCTGCTCTCGCTTCGATGGCGTGTACGCAGACCGGGAACTGCCGTCGAAGTCATCGCGGTGATCCGGCTTCAGCGGTAGCTGAATTCGGCTCGGCGATTGAGCTGATAGCCCTCCTCGGTGGTTTCGGTGGACGCGGGTTTCTCCACGCCCCAGCTGATGGCCTCGATGCGCTCGGCGGGCACGCCCAGTTGCGTGAGCGTGCGCTGCACGGAGTCGGCGCGGCGCTGTCCGAGCGCGAGGTTGTATTCGCGCCCGCCGCGCTGGTCGGTGTGGCCTTCGATCACGATCCGGCTCGCCGGCCGGTTGCGCATGAAGCCCGCATGTGCCTCGACGACGTTGCGGTCGCCGGGCCGGATGTTGTACCTGTCGAAGTCGAAATAGACGATCTTCGCCACGCCGGCCGGTCCGTTCTGCACCGGCGGCGGAGGGGGCGGCTCCACCTTCGCCACCGGGGCGGCCGCGCCCTTGTTCGAGTAGTAGTAGGTCGCGTCGTCGCGGCCCGTCTTCGGGGCCGCGCAGCCCACGAGGACTGCGCCGAGGGCGACGATGGCCAGTGTCTGGAAATTCTTCTTCATATCGATCCTTTCGGGGGACAGGCCGGTGGCGGCCTGTCCCTGGTGCTGCGCTCCCCCACTGCTCCTTCTGCGTTCTTGTTGCCGTTCAGCCCAGCAGGCCGTGCAGCACGTTCGTCACGGGCGACAAGGCGGTGCCGGTCGGGCTGTGATCGACCAGGCTGGTGATCGGGGTCACGACGTCGGTCACCAGCGGAGTGACCGCGTGCGTGACGCTGCCCACCAGGTCGCCGGCCGGGGAAGCGGCCCCCGAACCGGCCAGGATGTCGGTCACCGGGGCGAGCAGGTCGGAAACCGCGCTCGTCGGGTTCGATGCCACCGGAGCAGCATCGGTCACGCCGCTCACCACGCTGGTGACGGGCTCCAGGATGTTTGCCACCGGGCTGCTGCCACCCGACAAGCCGCCGAGCAGGCTGCCCACCAGGCCGTCCTGGCCCAGGAGGCTGCCGACGAGGCCGTCGTTGCCGACCACACCATCGAGCAGGCCGCCGGTGCCGCCACCGGTCGCGCCGCCGAGGACGCCGCCCAGAAGACCGTCGTTGCCGAGCACGCCGTCGAGCAGGCCGCCCGTGCCGCCACCGGTCACGCCGCCGAGGACGCCGCCCAGAAGGCCATCGCTGCCGAGCACGCCGTCGAGCAGGCCGCCGGTGCCGCCATCGGTCACGCCACCGAGAACGCCGCCCAGAAGACCGTCGCTGCCGAGCACGCCGTCGAGCAGGCCGCCGGTGCCGCCACCGGTCGCGCCGCCGAGGACGCCGCCCAGAAGGCCATCGCTGCCGAGCACGCCGTCGAGCAGGCCGCCGGTGCCGCCATCGGTC
>NZ_JBGLYN010000081.1:0-30809 GCF_047304045.1 Variovorax sp. Varisp85 | reverse complement strand
CCCCCACCCCTCGCTCCTAGAATTTTTCAACAGCCCAGCGTCGCAGGCGCCGGCCCCCGAACGCAACGAACTTGGAACAGGTTGAGTCAATGCAGAAGAAGCACAGGATTGCCGTCATTCCCGGAGACGGCATCGGCGTCGAGGTCATGCCCGAAGGGTTGCGCGTGCTCGACGCGGTGGGTCGCCGCTTCGGCATCGACTTCTCCTACGACCATTTCGACTGGGGTTCCGACCACTACGTGCGCACCGGCCTGATGATGCCGGCCGACTGGGCCGACAAGATCCAGGGCCACGACGCCATCTACTTCGGCGCGGTGGGCGCCCCCGACAAGGTGCCCGATCACATCGCCGTGTGGGGCCTGCTCATCAAGATCCGCCGCGACTTCGACCAGTACGTCAACCTGCGCCCCGTGCGCCTGATGCCCGGCGTGCCCGGTCCGCTGGCGCACCGCAAGCCCGGCGACATCGACTTCCTGGTGGTGCGCGAGAACACCGAAGGCGAATACACCTCCGTGGGCGGCCGCCTGTTCGAAGGCACGCCGCGCGAAATGGCGATCCAGGAAGCCGTGTTCACCCGCACCGGCGTGGACCGCATCATCGACTACGCGTTCAAGCTCGCCAGCCGCCGCAAGCGCAAGAGCCTGACGGCCGCCACCAAGTCGAACGGCATCTCGATCACCATGCCCTACTGGGACGAACGCCTGGCCGAAATCGCCACGCGCTACCCCGACGTGGCGACGAACAAGTTCCACATCGACATCCTGTGTGCGCACTTCGTGCAGCACCCCGACTGGTTCGACGTGGTCGTGGCCTCCAACCTCTTCGGCGACATCCTGTCCGACCTGGGCCCGGCCTGCACCGGCACCATCGGCATCGCGCCCTCGGCCAACCTGAATCCGGAGCGCAAGTTCCCGTCGCTGTTCGAGCCCGTGCATGGCTCGGCGCCCGACATCGCGGGCAAGGGCATCGCCAATCCCATCGGCCAGATCTGGTCGGCCGCGCTGATGCTGGACCATCTCGGGGGCGACGACCCGGTCTACGCGCAGGCTTCCGCCGCCGTGCTCTCGGCCATCGAGACCGTGCTGAGTGAAGGCCCGCGCACCCGCGACATGGGCGGCACCGCGAACACCGTGGACGTGGGCCGCGCGATCGCCGAATGCATTTCTGCATGACGAATCTGGAAGCCAGGGGTCGGTACGGAGTGCGTCGTTCGGGGTGCGCTCACGCCGGCGGGGTGCCTTGCTCCGCGAATGTCCTCCGGCCTTCGGCCTCCCCCTTTATTTCGCTGCGCAAGGCACCCCGCCGGCGTGAGCGTTCAGCAGAGCGGTTGAACTGCCGGCACGAGCGCCGCGTCCATCGTGCACAGGGCATCGGGTGCTCCCCGCAGCGAAATAAAGGAGGAGGCCGCAGGCCGGGGGACATTCGCGCAGGGGAGTACCCGATGGCCTGTGCACGCACCCCGAACACACCGCAACACAACACCACGCAGCGGAGTCACTGACATGGGCCTCTTCCTGCTCAAGCGCACGCTGACGCTGATCGGCACGCTGATCGGCGCGTCCATCATCGTGTTCCTCGTTCTGGAAATTCTTCCAGGCAACGCCGCGCAGATGCTCATGGGTCCCGACGCCTCGCCCGAAGCCGTCGCCGCCCTGGCCACCAAGCTCGGCCTCGACCAGCCCGCGTGGACGCGCTACTGGCACTGGATCGGCGGCTTGCTGACCGGCCACCTCGGCGACAGCTACGCCTACAGCTCGCCCGTGCTCGACCTGATCCTCGAACGCCTCGCGCTCACCGTGCCGCTGGCCATGATGGCGATGGCCCTGACCGTCGTGATCGCGCTGCTGGTGGGCGTGACGGCCGCCGCGCGCCACAACAAGCTCGGCGACGTCGGCCTCATGGGCATGGCTCAGGTCGGCATCGCGATTCCGAACTTCTGGTTCGCCATCCTGCTGATCCTCGTGTTCTCGGTGCAGCTGCAGTGGTTCTCCGCCGGGGGCTTCGAGGGCTGGGGCGAAGGCATCTTCGCGGGCATCAAGTCGCTGCTGCTGCCTGCGCTGTCGCTGGCGGTGGTGCAGGCCGCGATCCTGGCGCGCATCACGCGCTCGGCGGTGCTGGAGGTGATGCGGGAAGACTTCGTTCGCACCGCGCGTGCCAAGGGTGTGTCGCAACGAGCCGTGCTGTGGACCCACGTGCTGCGCAACGCCATGATCCCGGTCATCACGGTCATGGGCATGCAGTTCTCCGAGCTGCTGGCCGGCACCATCGTGGTGGAGAACGTGTTCTATCTGCCGGGCCTGGGCCGCCTCATCTTCCAGGCCATCAGCAACCGCGACCTGATCGTGGTGCGCAACTGCGTGATGCTGCTGGCGGCCATGGTGGTGATCGTGAACTTCGTGGTCGACGTGCTGTATGCCGTGATCGATCCGCGCATCAAGGCCAGCGACATATGAGCTCCGTCATCACCGCTCCGAGCGCTGCGGCGCTCGTCAAGCTCCCCGGCTTCTGGCAGCGCGCGCTGAAGCACCGCAGCTTCGTCATCGGCGGCGTGCTGGCCGCGCTGCTACTCCTGGCCGCCCTCGTGTCCTTCGTGTGGACGCCGTGGTCGCCGTATGCGATGGACATGGCGAACAAGATGCAGGCGCCCTCCGCATCGCATTGGCTCGGAACCGACGCGTTCGGCCGCGACGTGGCCTCGCTGCTGCTGGTTGGTGCCCGCGCATCCATCCTCGTGGGTGTGATCGCAGTCGGCATCGGCCTCGTGGTCGGTACGGCGCTGGGCCTGCTGGCGGCCGCCAAGCGCGGCTGGGTCGAAGAAGCGGTGATGCGGCTGTCGGATTTCACGCTGGCCTTCCCCGCGATCCTCTCGGCCATCATGATGACCGCCGTGTTCGGCGCCGGCATCGTCAACGCGATCATTGCCATCGGCATCTACAACATCCCGACCTTCGCGCGCATCACGCGCGCCTCGGCCAACGCCATCTGGTCGCGCGAGTACGTGGCCGCCGCGCGCGCCTGCGGCAAGGGCAGCTTCGCGATCACGATGCAGCACGTGCTGCCGAACATCTCGGCCGTGCTGATCGTGCAGATCACGATCCGATTCGCCATCGCCATCCTGGCCGAGGCCGCCCTCTCCTACCTGGGCCTGGGCACGCAGCCGCCGCAACCTTCGTGGGGCCGCATGCTCAGCGAGGCGCAGACCCTCATGTTCCAGCAGCCGCTGCTGGCCGTCTTCCCCGGCATGGCGATCGCCTTCGCTGTGCTCGGGCTGAACCTTCTTGGCGACGGGTTGCGCGACTTGCTCGACCCGCGCCTGGCCAGAGCCCGGTAAGCGCCATGCCCCTCCTCGAAGTCAACAACCTCCAGATCGGCCTGCAAACCCAGCGCGGGCCGGCGCAGGCCGTGCGCGGTATCTCGTTCTCGCTGGAGCGCGGCGAAACGCTGGGCATCGTCGGCGAATCGGGCTGCGGCAAGTCGATCACGGTGATGTCGCTGATGGGCCTGCTGCCGTCGAGCGCCAAGGTCACGGGCAGCATCAAGCTCGACGGGCAGGAACTCGTCGGCCTGCCCGAGAAGCAGATGTGCCATATCCGCGGCAACCGCATCGGCATGATCTTCCAGGAGCCGATGACTGCGCTGAACCCGGTGCACACCATCGCGCGCCAGGTGGGCGAGCCTCTGCGGCTGCACCGCGGCCTGACCAAGGAACAGGCCCGCAAGGAGGCGTTGAGCCTGCTCGACCGCGTGGGCATCCCCGACGCGGCCTCGCGCCTCGATGCCTATCCGCACCAGTTCTCCGGCGGCCAGCGCCAGCGCATCGGCATCGCGATGGCGCTCGCCTGCGGGCCCGACCTGCTGATCGCCGACGAGCCCACCACTGCACTCGACGTGACGATCCAGAAGCAGGTGCTCGACCTGATCCAGGGCCTGGTCAAGGAAATGGGCATGGCGCTGATCCTGATCTCGCACGACCTCGGCGTGATTTCCAACAGCGTGAAGCGCATGCTCGTGATGTATGGCGGCAGCGCGGTCGAGAGCGGCCCGACGGACGTGGTCTTTGCCGGTCGCGCACATCCCTACACGCGCGGCCTGTTCGCGGCGCGCCCCGCCATCGGCGCGGTGCGCGCGGGCCGGCTGCCGACCATCCAGGGCAGTGTGCCCGAGCTGGTCGACATGCCCCGGGGCTGCGCCTTCTCGGGCCGCTGCGCCCACACCATCGACCTCTGCCAGAGCACGCGGCCACGCGCCACCATGCTGCCGAACGACCATGCCGTGAGCTGCCTGCGGCTGGGCGAAATCGCCGCGTCGAACACCAGGGCGGCCACCGCATGAGCCAGCCACCCAGCACCGCCGCCGGCCAGCCCCTGCTGGCCGTGAACAACCTCTATCGCCACTACGCGCTGCCGCGCGAGAAGCTCTTCGGCCCGCCACCGACCGTGAAGGCGCTCAATGGCGTGAGCTTCGAGGTGCGCGCCGGCAAGAGCGTCGGCATCGTCGGCGAATCGGGTTCGGGCAAGTCGACCATCGCGCGTCTCGTGATGGCGCTGGACACGCCGACTTCGGGCAGCGTGCGCCTCGAAGGCCGCGACCTGCACACGCTGTCGAAGGCCGAGCTGCGCACCGCGCGGCGCGATTTCCAGATGGTGTTCCAGGACCCCTACGGCTCGTTAGACCCACGCCAGACCGTCGCGCGCATCGTCGCCGAGCCCCTCGAGGCGCTGGCCGAAACGAGCCGCGCCGTGCAGCGCGAGCGTGCCAACGAGGCGCTCGCCGCAGTCGGCCTGCGCACCACCGACATGGACAAGTACCCGCACGAGTTCTCGGGCGGCCAGCGCCAGCGCATTGCGATCGCACGGGCGCTGATCACGCGCCCCAAGCTCATCGTGGCCGACGAGCCTGTCAGCGCGCTCGACGTGTCGGTGCAGGCCCAGGTGCTCAACCTCATGCAGGACCTGCAGCAGCAGTTCGGCATCAGCTACCTGCTCATCAGCCACGACCTCGCGGTGGTCAACCACCTGTGCGATGAAGTGTGCGTGGTCTTCAAGGGCCGCATCGTGGAGCGCGGCCGCCCGGCCGACCTGTTCCGGCACGCGCAGCACGAGTACACGCGCACCCTGCTTTCCGCCGTTCTGCACACGCCGTCCCGCTAGCCGGGCGGTCGTTCTTTCTTTCCATCACCCTCACCTCCAGGAACTACCGAATGTTGAAGCGACGCACACTCATGACTTCCGCCATGGCCGCGGCAATCCCGGGTGTCTTCCTGCCCCAGGCGCGTGCGCAGGCCGGCAAGAACACGCTGACGATCGGCATGCCGCTCGAACCGCCGGGCCTGGACCCGACGACCGGCGCCGCATCGGCCATCGCGGAGATCACGCAGTACAACATCTTCGAGACGCTCACCAAGGTGAACGCCGACGGCTCGGTCACGCCGATGCTGGCCGAGAGCTGGACCTCGTCACCCGACATGAAGACCTTCGTCTTCAAGCTGCGCAAGGGCGTGCGCTTCGAGAACGGCCAGCCCTTCAACGCATCGGTCGTGAAGTTCTCGTTCGACCGCGCGGGCGGCGCCAAGAGCACCAACAAGGACAAACGCTTCTTCAGCGAGATCGGCACCGTGGTGCTCGACGACTACATGGTCGGCGTGAACAGCACGCTGCCCAATCCCGACCTGCCCTTCATGCTCGGCCAGTCGACCGCCTGCATCGTGGAGCCCAAGAGCGCCGAGACCAACGCCACCGCGCCGGTGGGCACCGGCCCGTACAAGCTGAGCGCCTGGCAGCGCGGCGCCTCGTGCACACTGGTGAAGTCGCCAACGTACCGCGACCCTAACCTCGCGAAGACCGAGAAGTTCGTTTTCCGCTTCATGTCGGACACCGCCGCGCAGACCGCCGCGCTGATGGCCAACGACATCGACATCTTCCCGCGCGCGGGCACGCGCTCGGTGAGCCAGTTCAAGGGCAACCCGCGCTTCCAGGTGATCGAGGTCGGCACGCGCGGCAAGGTGATCCTCACCATCAACAACCGCAAGAAGCCGCTGGACGACGTGCGCGTGCGCCGCGCCATCCTGGCGGCCATCGACCGCAACGCGATCGTTCAGGGCGCGGCAGATGGCTTCGGCAAGCCCATCGGCAGCCACTACGCGCTGGGCGCGCCGGGCTTCATCGACACCACCGCGTTGAACCCCTACGACGTAGAGAAGGCGAAGAAACTGCTGGCCGAGGCCGGCGTGAAGACACCGCTCGAACTGCGCCTGCAGCTGCCACCGCCTTCGTATGCGCGGCAAGGCGGCGAGGTGATCGCGGCGCAGCTGGCGCAGATCGGCATCCACGTGAAGATCCAGAACGTCGAATGGGCCCAGTGGCTCAGCGGCACCTTCGGCGGCGCGCACGACTTCGACCTGACGATGGTCGCGCACGTGGAGCCCTTCGACCTCGTGAAGTACACCGAGCCCGACTACTACTGGGGCTACGACTCGAAGAAGTTCCGCGACCTGTTCGCCACCATCCAGAACGAAGAGAACAAGAAGCGCCGCGCCGAGCTGCTGGCCGAGGCGCAGCGCGAGCTGGCCACCGACGCGGTCAATGGCTTCCTGTACCAGGCGGTGTTCCCGACCATCGCGCGCAAGGAAGTGAAGGGCCTGTGGCCGAGCATGCCGATCGTGGTGAACGACCTGGCCGCGATCTCGTGGGGCTGATGCGATGACGACCAAGCCCTTGTATTCCCTGAGCGTGCAGGAGCTGCACGCGGCTTACGCCGCCAAGGAACTCTCGCCGGTCGAAGTGGCACGCTCGGTCAACGAGCGCATCGCCGCCTATGAGCCCGAGCTGCATGCCACATGGCTGTTCCGCCCCGAACTGGCGCTCGAACAGGCGCGCGCCTCCGAAGCGCGCTGGCTGGCCGGCCAGCCGCGCGGCACGCTGGACGGCGTGCCCGTGACCATCAAGGACAACCTCGCGACCGCAGGCGACCCGATGCCGCTGGGCACCGCAGCCTACGACCTCGTGCCGATGCTGCAAGACTCGCCACCCGCCGCGCGCCTGAAGGAAGACGGCACGGTACTGGTCGCCAAGACCACCATGCCCGACCTGGGCATGCTGTCGTCGGGCCTGTCGAGCTTTCATGAGCTCTCGCGCAACCCGTGGGACCTGTCGCGCACGCCCGGCGGTTCCAGCGCGGGTGCGGGCGCGGCGGCCGCTGCGGGTTACGGCCCGCTGCACGTGGGCACCGACATCGGCGGCTCGCTGCGCCTGCCTGCGAGCTGGTGCGGCATCTACACGCTCAAGCCCAGCTTCGGCCGCATTCCACTGAGCACGCCCTACATGGGCCGCTGCGCCGGGCCGATGACGCGCACGGTGGCCGACTCGGCGCTGATGATGGCGTCGATCGCGCAGCCCGACGATCGCGACTACTCGGAGCTGCCCGCGCCCGCGATCGACTGGGCGGCCTTCGAGGTCGACCCGTCGTTCCTCAAGGGCAAGCGCGTGGCGCTGCACATGGACGCGGGTTGCGGCCTGCCGCTCGATCCGCAGATTGCCGAGGCCGTGCGCCGCGCCGCGAAGCGCATCGAGGCGGCCGGCGCGCATGTGGAGGAAATCGGTGCCTTCATGACACCGAAGATGCTGCAGGGCATGGACCACTTCTGGCGCATGCGCTCGTGCATCGACATGCAGGCGATGACCGCGGAAAAGCGCGCGAAGATCCTGCCGTACATCCGCGAGTGGGCCGAGAGCGCGGCCGGTTTCTCGGGCGCGCACATCTTCGACGCCTACAGCCAGTTCGTCGCCACGCGCGCGGCCACCGTCGCCGCTACCAAGGCCTACGACTTCGTGATCTCGCCCGTGTCGCCCAACATGCCCGCGCCCGCGGAACACGCCTCGCCGACCAACGACCCGATGCTGCCGTTGGAGCACATCGGCTTCACGGTGCCCTACAACATGTCGGAGCAGCCCGCTGCCTCGATCAACTGCGGCTATTCGGGCGAGGGCCTGCAAGGCATGCCGATTGGCCTGCAGATCGCCGGGCGCCGCTTCGACGACCTGGGCGTGCTGCAATTCAGCCGCGCCTTCGAACAAATCCGCGAAGCCCAACACCCCTGGCCCGAACCGAAGTGATCGGCCGCAAGGAGACAACCTCATGAACGCCACCCACTACATCGACGGCCGCCGCGTACCGTCCGAAGGCAACGCCACCATCGACGTGATCGACCCGAGCGACGGCCAGAAATTCGGCGAGATCGCACGCGGCACGGCTGCCGACGTCGACACCGCCGTGCGCGCCGCGCGCCAGGCCATGGGCGAGAACTTCGACGGCCCCTGGGGCGGCATGACCGCGCTGCAGCGCGGCCGCCTGCTCGCCAAGCTCGGTGCCGCCGTCTTGGAACACCACGAGGAGCTGGCCCAGCTGGAGGCGCGCGACACCGGCAAGGCGCTGCGCGTGGCGCGCAACGACGCGACCGCGCTGGCCCGCTACTTCGAGTACTACGCCGGCGCCTGCGACAAGCTGCATGGCGACACCCTGCCCTACGAGCGCGGCTACACCGTGCTGACCGTGCGCATCCCGCATGGCGTGACGGGGCACATCATTCCCTGGAACTACCCGATGCAGATCGCGGGCCGCAGCGTGGGCGCATCGCTCGCGGCCGGCAACGCCTGCGTGGTGAAGCCGGCAGAAGACGCGAGCCTGTCGCTGCTGCGCCTGGCCGAGATCGCGACCGAGGTGGGCTTTCCGGCCGGGGCGCTCAACGTGGTGACGGGCTACGGCAAGGAAGCCGGCGCGGCGCTGTGCGCGCACCCGGGCATCGACCACATCTCGTTCACCGGCTCGACGATGACCGGCCGCAGCGTGGGCCTGGCCGCGGCCGAGCGCCATTGCCCGGTGACGCTGGAGCTGGGCGGCAAGTCGCCGCAGATCGTGTTCGCCGACGCCGACCTCGACGCGGCCGAACCGGTGCTGCTCAACGCCATCATCCAGAACGCCGGCCAGACCTGCTCGGCGGGCAGCCGCGTGCTGGTGGAGCAGTCGGTGTACGAAGAGGTGGTGCAGCGCCTCGCGAAGCGTTTCACGGCCGTTCGCGCGGGCACGCCCGCGGAAGACCTGGACATGGGTCCACTCATCAACGAGAAACAGTTTCGCCAGGTGCGCGACATGGTCTCGACCGCCGAGGCCAGCGGCCTGAAGGTGGCGGCGCGCGGCACGGTGTCGCCCAACGCATCGGCCACGGGCTTCTACCAGGAGGCCGTGCTGTTCCGCGACGTGCCGCACGACAGCGACATCGCGCAGCGCGAGGTCTTCGGCCCGGTGCTGGCCGTGACACCCTTCGCCGACGAGGCCGAGGCGGTGCGCCTGGCCAACGGCACGGACTTCGGCCTGGTGGCCGGCGTGTGGACGCGCGACGGCGCGCGCCAGCTGCGCATGGCGCACAAGCTGCATTGCGGGCAGGTCTTCGTGAACAATTACGGTGCGGCGGGTGGTGTAGAACTGCCTTTCGGCGGCGTGAAATCCAGCGGCTTCGGCCGCGAGAAGGGCTTCGAGGCCCTGCTCGGATTCACGACCCTCAAGACCATCGCCATCAAGCACGGATGAACAATTCATGACCACCACTGAACAGCAAGCCCCACGCAAAGTCGGCCTCGTCGGCGTCGGCCTGATGGGCCACGGCATCGCGAGCAACATCGTCAAGCACGGCCACCAGTTGACGGTGCTGGAACACGCGGGCAACCAGCCGATCGACGGCCTGCTGAAGGCCGGCGCCACGTCGGTGAAGGACGTGGCCGCCCTGGCCGCGCAGGTCGACGTGCTGATCCTCTGCGTCACCGGCACGCCGCAGGTCGAGGCGGTGATGCTCGGCGACAAGGGTGCATTGACTGCCCTGCGCCCCGGCACGGTGGTGATCGACTGCTCGACGGCCGTGCCCGCCTCCACCGCCAAGGTGGCGGAAGCGGTGAGCGCCAAGGGCGGCAGGTTCATCGATGCGCCGATGACCCGCACCGCGAAGGAAGCCGCCGAGGGCCGGCTGAACCTGCTGGTGGGTGGCGACGCCGAGGTGCTGGCTTCGTGCCTGCCGCTGCTGCGCTGCTTTGCCGAGAACGTCACGCACGTGGGCGGCATCGGTGCCGGTCATGCGATGAAGCTGCTGCACAACTTCGTGTCGCTCGGCACGGTCGCGCTGCTGTGCGAAGCGGCTGCCTGTGCGCAGCGCGCGGGCGTGGCGCCGGATGTGTTCGTGGACGTGCTCGCCAAGGGCGGCGGCAACGGCGTGGCGCTGGAACGCGTCAAGCCCAAGCTGCTGACGGGCAGCACCGACTCGTTGAAGTTCTCGATGGCCAATGCCAAGAAGGACCTGGGGTACTACAACGACATGGCGGAGCAGTCGTCTTCCAGCCATGGCATTGCGCAGGCTGTCGATGCGTTGCTGACCCGGGGTGTCGAGAAGTTCGGGCCGGACCGGATGGTTCTCGATCTGGTCGAAGCGCTGCGCTGATTCTTTTTGCTCTTGCTCTTTGCGCCGCCGTTGTTCGGAGTGCGTGCACAGGCCACCGGGTACTCCCCTCCGCGAATATCCCCCGCCCTTCGGGCTCCTCCTTTATTTCGCTGCGGGGAGCACCCGGTGCCCTGAGCACGATGAGCGCGGCTGTGGCGTTGGCGGTTCGACCGCTGCGGCGGATTGCAGGTGGACATGCGCGGGCGCACCACTGAGCTTTCGCGAGAGACGGGCGCTGAACAAGCAGAACTCCGAAGGGCCGGCGTCGGCCGCGGTCGACATTGGCATGACTGCGTTCAATGCCCGCTTCAGATTGGTTGCCGGCGTTCGATGCGCTCTCGCGAATGGGTACTATCGGCCAAAAGCGGCCGCACGCGCAAGCATCAATCGATGATGCCGTTCAGTAAGAAGGCTTCAATCGACGGCGATAGCAGCCGCACTTCCCCATCGCTCCCCTCGAGCTCTACAACAAGCTTACCAGTCGCGCGGTTGATGCCGAAGGGGTTCCCAGCTCCATCCCACCCGATGAGGAAGAAATCCGCCTTCCACTCGTCGGCCGACCGCTCTCGCAAATGCTTTCGGTGCGAGCCGGCGAGCTGTTCGATTCCATCGACCCATTCGCTTCCGACGACTCCACCGCCACACGAGGCAAGGAACCAGCGAAAGTCTTCTGGAATTGGGCCGAATTCCTTCTCGAAGGAGCTGAGGGCGCCTTCGGCGGCGGGCACATATCGAATTTCCTGGGGTCGAGCCGACCAGAGCTTCAAAATGAGCGCGCGAGATGTTGGATGCATTCTGCTGAAGCTACCATGACGCGATTCGGCCAACAGCAGACCTTCACATTTATCAGCTCTACGGCAAACGATCAGTCCCGTGCCATCAATCTCTATATCAGGCCCCAAGAATTCCATACTTGCGCTTACGGAAGCTGGATGGGTGAAAGGCGCCGCACTCCAGTGCGAGGCTAAGACGCTCGCCGACGCAATCCGGCAATACGAAACCGCATTCGTGTGCACTATCCGGCCTTTCGAGGAGCTGTTACCTAATCAATCTGAATTGAAGTATTTCGATTTCTCAGACATGAGCGGCGAACTCAATGGTTTGGTTGACATTCATGTTTTGCGAAGCGGCTTTGAGATTTGCCCGAAACAGGACCTTTCATTCCCACTGGAAGAGTCTGACCATGTGGAAATCGGACTCTTGGCATGCTGATGGCTCTGGTTGGCGCAGTCCTTGGGCGACGGTCTCCAGCCGGCCAGCAGCGGACGTTCGCCAGATGTGCAGAATCTGCTTGGCTGCGGTCATTCGCGGTGACTAGTGACCGCACTTTGAAAGGAACGTTGTGGCGCTTTGGGCTCCTGATGCTCTCGTCGAGCTGCGGTTGTTCCCGTCGGACGCGGGCGGGCGAGCGGGGCCGACTTCCACCGACTGGTGGGGCTGCCCGCTGAGCATCGATGGTGATCTCTTTGATGGAAGGTTTGACCTTTCCGAAATGGAGCCGCTGCGGCCAGGAGAGTCGCGCGTCGTGCCCGTGAAGTTCCTCAGCCCGGATCTCGTGAGGACCCGCATCGCCGAGGGTCAGGAGTTGCGAGTTTGGGAGGGAAGGTTCATCGGGGAAGCCACAGTTTTGACCTTGTACTGGTAGGCTGCACCCGGCCAGAACCTGTCATTCACAATTGGGGAGCGACCTGTCCAAGCCTATTAGCAGCCTTCGCTGGGGGAAATCGTTGCGATCTCGTGGTCAGCCGTGGTCACAACACGGGTGGGCGCAGCTTGCTCGCGAAGCGTCACGCATGTTCCGATAAGCAGTTGCCCCTCAGCCACCTTCTTTACCTCGGTGCCGTCAAGCAGTCGCACCGTGTACAAGCGCCAAGGTGTAGCTACCGGTGTAGACGATGGTATTGGGATCACGAATGCGACAGTCAAATCGACTCGATGACGTTGGAGTGTCGCCTCATTCAAGGCGACAACCTCAAGAACACGACCTTTGCCAATCAACTTTGGGGGCACTGCCGTAGCGCAACCTGATACCAGGGCGGCCAACGGAACAACGGTAGCGAGTGTCTTCAAGTGCATGCTTGATTCCGAAGGGATTCCATTCGGAAATAGATACCAGTGACTGCGTTCAATCCAGCCCTTGGGTTTGTTTCAGCTCTATGAGGGCGATATTTGGAGGAATGCTGTCAAGAGAACTAGCAAATTTGTGGTTGAAGGCGAGTGACCCGTATATATGCTCAGCGCTTTTATGTTCGATGGTGTACCTGTAGAAAAGTGTCTTCCCAGGTTCAACACTGAAGTTAATTGCTGCTGGCCCGAAGCCTTTAACCTCCAGCGTGTGATCACCAGGTGCAAGGTCGCGCCTGAAGTACCCGCCGTTTTTCAGCACCGCAACCTGAACGCCATCGACAAGCACCGGCTGCCTTGATGCGCCAGCCGCAAACGCGGTCATCCGATAAACATAGATCGCGCCCTGGTTTAGATTCGGAGCCGAAGGTTCGGTGAACGCCGGTCCGTAGGCTCCACAAGCACCAAGCATCAGAGGCAAGGCTACGATCACTGCAAGGCGACCCAAGGGGGTGCGCGAGTCAGGTCGCTTGAGCATTTTTCCCATTTTCATTTTTTTAGTTGAGACATTATTGTTGGTAGGAAGTCTGATGGTGTGAAAGCTACCTGCAGTTCTGATCAAATTCTGCGCTCCACCCATCCACGAGGCGCAGCAATGTTATCCGACCTCCAACGCGCATGCCCAACCTGCCTGGTGACGGCGAACCGCTACGCTGCTGGCTTGGAGGACGACCTAGCATATGCCCATTCGGGAATTCAACGGACCAGGCCGAGCGTGGCAAGTGACTGCTATTGAGCGCGAGCTACTTCTGCTTTGGGCCCGAAGCCGAAGTTGGCCGCGCTCCAAAGCCGCCGTTCCAGCAATACGCCAGCGCCATCACACTGCTTCGCTGGCGTTTTGCAAACGAGTCCCTCAGACCTTAGCCTCCAGCCATCGCCAGCTCTGGTCAATCATTGATTGGCAGTGTTGCCCTAGCGCCGGGAAGGTCGACTTCACCCTGAGCAGATGGTCGATACGGTTCCTGTGGTCGATAAACGGGAATGCATCTTGATGCAATGCGACCCAGACTTTGCTCTCGTCAGAGCATTCGCTGACCCAGCCCTCTAGGGTGCGCATGATTTGCGCACCATTGTCTTTTGTTCGCCACGCCCACAGGGTCAACAGGTCAGCAGCGTCTTCGCGGCGATAGGTGGTAGGCAGATCAGCCCAAAGCAGTTCGGCCACATCGGATGTCTCTCCATATTCGCCGAGCAAGCGCAATACTGTTTCATCATCGCCATGAAACTTGTTGGACCGTAATGCTGCGACCTCATTAAGGGTCGCCTGCACAAGTGCAATTCGATCGGTAGTCAGCAAAGCGGTGCTCCGTTTTTGAACGTCGGGTTCTGGCCGGATTCTGCCCGTCACGCGAATGCCTCAAGCCTCGACCTTCATCTAGAAGATGCCAATTCGTGTACGACTGCCAAGCAGGCCTCGTGCGTAACAGCCCGACATTCAACAGCCTGCTGAACTATCCATGTGATGAAATCGTCATTTACCTGATCGATGCCATCCGGGAGGTGCTCCCCGGCTCTTGTATAGGCTATCCAAGCAATGTAGCAAACCGAGCCGCCGACGGCCTCGATCGCAGTGTCAGTTTCATTCGGCCCGCGACGAAGATAAGCGTACAGCCCTTCATCACTGGCATTCATGAGCAGTTCGTTCAGCTGATCGCCCGTAGCTTGACTGCCTGCCTCCCAAGCCTGAAGCGTCGCGACAACATGGCTGATCCCAACTCGCTGGGCTTCTTCAGGCGTGAGCGCATCTCGCACTTGACCTGCGATCCAGATGCAAAACGAGGCCTTGCTCCTTTCGCCCAGAGCAACAAGGGACCGTGAAAGTTGTTCAATGTGTGGTGATTGCATGCTGCAAGCCGCTTTGGGGAGAAGCTGCGGAGAGCCCGCGAAAGTCCGGTCCTGGCCGCGGCCGGCCTCTCAGCTTGCGCTCTCGACCTGCTCGCTGAGAAAGCTCTGGCCGAGGTCAGGAGCCTCCAGTTTCCAAGTCGAAAACACGCAAGCATGGGATTGAGCGACATCAGCGACGAACTCGACCCATGCATTCAACTGTCCGTCGCCGAGCGTTATCGCGTAGGGTCTCGTTGTGGCCTTTACAAGCCAATATCCCGGTCGTGCATCCTCCAACACTTCTGCCTGGTAGTTCTCGGACAGTTGCGAAGCGAGGGCTTCCACCGCCTCCCTCGAGGTTCCAAACATCAGGAAATCGATGATCAGATCGGTGTCTACTCGGACGCCCGCTCGGCGCATGCGTTCCCACTGAGCAGTCGCCTCTTCGAGCCGCTGCGCCTTCTTGCGCTGGTAGTAGTCTGTCCAGACTTGAGGGTCGTCAGATTTCATGGCCTATCGCGTTGATGGTCGCGCAACTATAGCGGCGCGGCCCCCTGCGTAGTTACAAGTGGCTGGCGCTGTGAAGGTCGGCTTGTGGCCGATAGTACCTATTCGCGCGAGTCCGTCGAATGTCGGCAACCGCCGCGTAGCCGCCCTTCAGGTAGGCCCGCTCCAGACCGGATGCAGCCGGTCGGACCTGTTACCGCAGTGTCCGCTACTACCGAGGCTAGCCATTCGCTGTTCCGTCAATAGCTGCTCCTTGGGGTGCGCCTGTCGGCATCGATGCCAAGCAGCCGCCTTCATCACGATTTCGCCTCCGACAGTTACCCTGCACATCCAGACTCCCTGGTGGCCAGCCAGGTTGCTCTATGCCAAAACCCGTACGGTCGAATTTGGCGGCAGTGCGTGCCAATCGATCCAGTCGCCCGCCGCCAGTTGGTGTGTGGGTGTCGAGGCGCCTTCCATGTCGCCCCACTGCAGCGTGAACTCGCGCACTCCGAGCCTTAGCGCGATCTCGAAGCCTTGCCAGTGCGCGGGCACATGCGGCGTCATCGACAGCTGTTTGCCCTTCACGTTCAGACCCAGCAAGGTCTCGACGGCCGCGCGGTGCAGCCACGCGGCCGAGCCGGTGTACCAGCTCCAGCCGCCCCGGCCCACATAGGGCGCGGCGCCGTAGACGTCGCCCGCCATCACGTAGGGCTCCAGCTCGTAGACCGGGCCGCGCTCGGGGTGCCGCGAACGGTGGGCCGGGCTCAGGCCCTCGAAGCTCTGCCAGGCCGCTTCATGGTCGCCCTGCAGCGCCTGCGCCATGAGCGCCCACACCGCGCCGTGCGAGTACTGGCCGCCGTTCTCGCGCACGCCGCGCGGGTAGGCCTGGATGTAGCCCGGGTTGTTGATCGACTGGGCAAACGGTGGCGCCAGCAGCTGCAGCAGGCCGGCTGGCTCGTCGTGCAACTGCGATTTGACGGCGGCCATGGCCGGGCCGGTGTAGGCCGCGTCCGAGGCGCCCGACAGCACCGACCAGGCCTGCGCGATCAGGTCGATGCGGCACTCGTCGTTGGTCGACGAGCCCAGCGGCACGCCGTTGTCGAAAAAGGCGCGGCGGAACCAGGCGCCATCCCAGCCGGCGTCGTGCAGCGCGGCGATCCAGCCGGTGCGTGCCTCGGTCCAGCGCGCGGCGCGTTCGTGTTCGCCGCGTGCTTCGGCAAGCGGCGCAAAGCGCTCGACCACGCTGCACAGGAACCATGCGAGCCACACCGATTCGCCGCGTCCTTCGTGGCCGACGCGATTCATGCCGTCGTTCCAGTCGCCGGTGCCCATCAGCGGCAGGCCGTGCACGCCGATCTTGAGGCTGCGGTCGATGGCGCGCGCGCCGTGATCGAACACGGTGGCCATGCAGCCGCTGTGCTGCGGCGCGTAGTAGGCGTCTTCCGCGCCCTCGGGAATGCCAGGGCCTTCGATGAAGCCGACCATCTCGTCGAGCAGCGAGGCGTCGCCCGTCACCTCGACGTAGTGCGCCGACGCGTACGGCAGCCACAGCAGGTCGTCGGAGAAATGCGTGCGCACACCGGCTCCACCGGGCATGTGCCACCAGTGCTGCACGTCGCCTTCGGGAAACTGGCGCGCCGCGTTCACGAGGATCTGCTCGCGCAGGCGCGGCGGGTCGGTGAGTGCAAAGGCCATTGCGTCCTGCAGCTGGTCGCGAAAGCCGAAGGCGCCGCCGGCCTGGTAAAAGCCGGCTTTCGACCAGAGCCGGCACGCCAGCGTCTGGTACACGAGCCAACGATTGACCAGCGCATCGAACAGCGGGTCGGGCGTGCGCACCTGCAGGCGGCCCAGCAGGTCATCCCAGAAGCCGCGCACCTGCGCCAATGCCTCGGGCACATCGCGCTGCCGCCAGCGGCGTGCAAGTTCGAGCGCGGCGTCTGCCGTGCCGGCGTGGCCGAGCACGAAAGTGAAGCTCGCGGTTTCGCCGGATGCAACGACGAATTCGCCGCCGGTGGCTGCGCAGGCATCGAGCCCGCTGCCGGCGCGGCGCGCCAGCGTGTCGGGCACTTCGACGATGCCGCGGCCGGCGAAGAATTCGCTGCGGTCGCAGGTCCATTGCGTGGCTCCGGTCGTCGTGCCTTGCAGGCCCGCGAACAGCAGGAAGGCCGTGCTGCCGCCGAAGCCCGTGCTCGATTCGCGCTGCTGGCCGAACACGGCCGGCTGGTCTTCGGGCTTCCAGCAGTGCACGGTGCGCCGTTCGCCGCGCGCGGCACCCAGCTGCCACTCGACCATTGCGAGCGCGCGCAGGCGGCGCTGGCCGGCGCCTTCGTTGCGCACGCGCACGTGCACCAGCTTGATGGCTTCGTCGCGGTCCGCGAAGAAAGTGGTTTCGAGCACGAGCTCGCCTTGGCGGTATTCGAAAACCGAGTAGCCCTGCCCGTGCCGTACGAGGTGGCGGTTGGCGCCGCCGCCGCCGGCGGGCGTGAGCGGCAGCATCTCTCGCGTCGCCACGTCCTGCAGCAGGTAATGCTCGAAAGCCGGGTCCTGCACCGGGTCGTTGGACCACGGCGTGACCTGGTGCATGCGGCTGTTGCCGGCCCAGGTGTAGCCAGTGCCCCATTCGGACACCTGGAAGCCGAAGGCGGCGTTGGCGATCACGTTGATCCATGGGCGCAGCGTGCGGCGATCGGGGCCGACCTCGAAGCGGAACTCACCGCTCTCGGCGTCGAAGTCGCCGGTGGGGGCTGTGTTGGTTGGCGAGGCGGCCTGTCGGTTGAACAGCGGCGTGCGGTGTTGCACCGGTGCGCTGCTGTCGTCCGCAATCGCCGGGCTGCGTGCCTCTTGCAGCGCCGCCACCTGCACTTCGAGCGCGCGGCCGTCGGCCGTGAACACCACGCGCGCCAGGCTGGAGAGCGCGGCCTTTTCCGACGGCACCACGTCCTGGTCGCGCAAGAGGTAGAAGCTGGCGGTGTCGTTGCGCGGAAAGCTGTGCTGCGTCTGCTGCGCGACGCGCGAGCGCAGCGTCTCGATCTCGCGCTGCAGCGGCATCAGGTACGAACTCGGCTCGCTGTTGAGCACCACGAGGTCGCAGGCCACGCCACCGAAACCCCACCACGGCTGCGCGCGCAGCAGCGTGTTGATGAGCCCCATGCCGTTCATCGAGTGGATGTACACCAGCACGATGGGCTTGTCGCCCGAAATGCCGAAGCGCCAGATCTGGCGCAGGTCGATCAGCCCGCGGTCGCTCATCACGCGCGGCGTGGTGTAGGTGAGGACGGTTGTCAGGTCCTGCAGCGCCAGGTTCTGTGCGGGGGCGATGCTCAGGTCGCGCAGCCGCACCTGCGCCAGCGTGGCCGCCATGCGGGTGGCGCGCTCCACGTGCATCGGTTGCAGGTAGCGGTCGATGCGGGGCATCAGCGCCTCGATGCTCTCGTCGGCAGCGGTGGCGAAGCTCAGGCGTGCGGTGGTGCCCGGGGCAATCGACAGGCGCACGCGCAGGCAGGCGATGGGGTCCAGGCCGTTCACCTGCTTGCCCTGGGCCGTGAGCGGTTGCCTGTCGAGCGCAGGGTCGGCCAGCGTGCGGTTGCGGCCGATGAAGACGCGCCGATCGGTCATGCTGTCGATCGACAGCACGTTGGCATCGACCGAAGCCACGAAGTGCACCGCGGCGACCACCGCATCGCCGTGCAGGCGCGGCCTGCGCGACAGCAGCAGCGCGCGCCACGCGGGCTCCCAGCGCGATTCGACGAACAGGTTGGCAAAGGCCGGATGCGCCTCGTCGGCCTTCGGGTTCGACAGCACCGGCTCGAAGTACGAGACGAGTTCGAGCGTGCGCGTTTCGTCACCGCTGTTGTGCAGCGTGATGTTGCGCAGCTCGGTGTCGTCCTCGGGGCTGATGAGCACCGTGGTGCGCACCTGCAGGCCGGGGCCGGTCGCATCGAACTGCACCTGGTCGGCCAGGAAGCGGGTGCGATAGTGCCAGTCGGCGCCGGGCGCAGGCAGGGCGGTGAGCGAGGTGAGCTCGCTTTGCCCTCCGTCTTTTTCGATATCGCGCACATAGAAGAAGGTGCCGTAGCTGTCGCGCAGCGGATCGTCGCGCCAGCGCGTCACGTTGAACGCGCGCCAGCGGCTCACGCCGGCGCCGTTGGCCCGCAGCGCCACCGTATAGCGGCCGTTCGACAACAGGTGCGTGGGCTGGAAGCCCGGCCCCGTCGGATCGACCACGCGCGGCTGGAACAGCGGCGCCAGCTCGGCCCGGCTGGGCTCGGGCGGCGTGCGCGGGTCGGCGCTGCCGATGATCTGGCGCGGCGTGCGCTCATGCAGCAGCGACTCGTGCGCCTGCACCAGCGCGGCACTGCCGAACCAGCGGCGCGGCGCGTCGTCGCGCAGCACGTTGCACAGCGCCACCAGCGACATGCCCTGGTGGTGCGCCATGAAGTTGCGCACGACAGTGAACTCCTGCCCCTCGGTCTGGCGCGAGGTGGTGAAGTCGATCGCGTCATGAAAACCGAACTCGCCGCGCGCGCCGAGCGATTCGAGCAGCTCGAGATTGATGACGGCCGCTTCGGGCGCGAAGGGCGCAGCCATCAGGCTGGCGTAGGGCGCCACCACGCGGTCGGTGGGTGGCGTGCGCCGCAGCGCCAGGCGCGGCACGCCGAAGGGCGAGTACTGGTACGCCAGCGAATGGTCTTGCGCGAAGTAGGCCGACTCGGACACGCCCCACGGCATGCTCTGCGCACGGCCGAAGGCCTGCTGCTCGGCGATGGCCGCGGCATTGGCCACCTGCAGCAGGCCGTCGGTGGGCTCGGTCATCACGAGCGCGGGCATCAGGTACTCGAACATCGAGCCCGACCACGACTTCAGGCTGGGCTTGAAGCCCACCAGCAGGAACGGCCGGCCCAGCGCCATCCAGTGGCGGCGCGGCACGTCGCCCTTCGCAATCGCAAGGAAGCTCAACAGGCGCGACTCGGAGGCCAGCAGGTCGTAGTAGCTGGCGTCGAGCACGTTCTCTTCGACGCGCAGGCCGATGTGGAACAGGTGGCGCTTGGCGTCGTAGAGGCCGCTGAAATCCATGCCGTCGTGCAGCGCGTCGCAGCGTCGGGCCAGTGCTTCCAGCGTGGGGGCTTCGTGGAGTTGGCAGCTTGCTTTCGCCGCGAAGGCGCGGCAGGCCTGCGCCACGGCCACGAGGTGGCCCGCGAAGTTGCCGCTGTCGACGCTGGACACATAGTCGGGCGGCAGCGGCTTGAGCGTCTGCGTGTCGTACCAGTTGAACAGGTGGCCGTCGTGCTTCTGCATGCGGTCGACGGTGTCGAGCGTGGCGGTGATGCGCGCCAGCAAAGAGCCGGTGTCGATCCAGCCGAACTCGCGCGCGCAGCAGGTGGCCAGCAGGTACAAGCCGATGTTGGTCGGCGAGGTGCGGTGCGCAATCGTCGGCTGCGGTTCGAGCTGCAGGTTGTCGGGCGGCAGGTGGTTGTCGTCCGGGCCCACCACGTGCTCGAAGAAGCGCCAGGTGTCGTGCGCCAGCTTCTCGAGGTAGCTGCGATCTTCGGGCTCGAGCGGGTCTTCGGCGTGTGCATCGACGCGGCTGCCCCACCAGGCCGCGAGGGGCGCCAGGGACCAGAGCACGAAGAGCAGGGGCCCGAGCACCGGGTGGGCGCTCCGGTTCGCGAGGATGGCGAGCGCCAGGGACACCGCGCTGCTGAGGGCCGCGCTGCGCACGAAAGGCTTCAGGCGCTGGCTCGATTGCGCCTGCGCCTGGTCGGCTGTCGTCCATTGCAGCAGGTGCCTGCGGCTCACGACCAGCCGCCAGGTGGCGAGGAAGGCCGCGTCGAGCAGCAGGCGCGTCTGCGCCGCCAGCTGCACAAACTGCCAGGCTGCGCCGGCCATGGCGCGCAACAACTCGACCGTGCCCACATCGAAGAAGTGGCGCAGCTCGATGGCGCGCCGTGTCGGCACCAGGCCGGCCAGCGCGCCCAGCAGCGGGCCCAGCGTGAGCGCCGCGCCGACGGCAGCCAGCGCCCAGCCGAGCGGCATGGCCTGCGTGAAGATCACCAGCACCAGCAGCGCGAAAGATGCTGGTGCGACCAGCGAGCGGCGCAGGTTGTCGCACATTTTCCAGAGGCCCAGCGCGTCGATGCCGAAGCGGCGCGCACGCCACATCAGTGGCAGCAGCTGCCAGTCGCCGCGCACCCAGCGGTGCACGCGCGAGGCGGCCACGCCGGCATGGTGCGGATGGTCTTCGACCAGCACCACGTCGCTGACCATCGCGCAGCGCGCGACGCTGCCTTCGAGCAGGTCATGGCTCAGCACGGCGCTGTCGGGCAGGCGGTCGTTCAGCGTGGCGTGCACGGCGCGCACGTTGAGCAAGCCCTTGCCGGTGAAGGAGCCGCTGCCGAACACGTCCTGGTAGATGTCGGAGGCGCCGCTGCCGTAGGGGTCGAGCCCGCACTGCCCGGCGAACACCCAGTGGAAGAAGGAGCGCTCGCTGCGCATCGGGAACGGCGTGACGATGCGCGGCTGAAGAATGCCGAAGCCCGCGACCACGCGCCGGCTTGGCACGTCGATCTCGGGCGCGTTCAGCGGATGCGCGGCGATGGACACGAGGTCGCGCAGCGCGCCGGGCGGCAGGCCCGTGTCGCTGTCGAGCGTCAGCACATAGGGCGTGCGGCCGGGCGCGAGCTGCTGGCCCGGTGCGAGCGGGAGAAAGCCGCTGGCGTCGCCGCTGGCCAGCAGGCGCACGAGCATTTCGAGCTTGCCGCGCTTGCGCTCCCAGCCCATCCAGCGCTGTTCGGTCTCGCTCCAGTTTCGCGGACGGTGCAGCAGCAGGAAGCGTGGCGCGGCGCCTTCGGCCGGTGGGTACTTGGCGTTGAGCGCGGCGATGCGTTGCTGGGCATCATCGAGCAAGGGCACGTCGTCGGGCATCGAGGCTTGCGAAGCGTCGGCCCAGTCGGTCAACAGCGCGAACTGCGCGTGCGCCTCGCGGTTGGCGAGCCAGTGCAGTTCGAGCCGGTGCGCGAGCTTGGCGTTGTTCGCGGTCGACCCCAGCATCGTGGGCATGACGACGAGCGCGCGGTGCCGTTCGGGAATGCCGTTCGCGAAATCGAGGCGTGGCAGGGCCTGCACGCGCACCGACTCCGCCATGATGCGTTGCGCCAGCGCAATCAGCGCTTCGGACAGCGGCCATGCGAGCAGCAGCAACGCCGCGACGGTGGTCCAGTCGCCGCGATGCGGCAGGCCGTGCACCACGGCCGCCAGCAGCAGCGCGGTGCCGAGGGCAACCGACCCCACGTAGACGGGCAGGCGCCAGCCGCGATGGCTGCGCGCGGGGCTTCGTGTGCTCGCGGCGCGTGCGGCATGGCCCGCCGGTGCGTTCGCCTGCAGCGACGCGATCAGCGCAGGCCGGCCCTGGCCGAAGAGGTAATAGCCGGCGGTGCCGTCGGCGCGGTCGGTCTCGGCGCCGGCTTCCTCGGCCGGTGCACTGGACGCCAGCGTGACCACGGCCTGCGCCACTTCGCGCTCGGTCCGTTCGGCACTGCGCGCCACCTGTTCCATCGCATGCGTGATCTGCTGGCGCATGAGTTCGCTCTCGTTCGCAAAGCTGGGAAGTTCGCGCAGCACGCGCAGCGAGCGGCTCACCGGCTCGATCAGATCGCTCCACTCGACCTGGCCGATCATGCGCAAGGTCGTGATGATGTTGCCGACCGTGAGATTGGCCGCGGCCTGCGCGTTCTGCGCGTCGCCGATCAGCGCCGGGCCGTTGGGACAGTGCTGTTCGGTCCAGCGCACCAGCGTGGGCATGTCGTCGCCTCGCTCGACGGGCAGGCGCTGCCACAGCTGCGTGAGGTAGCTGTCCTGCAGGCCGTGGCTCTGCAGCGCGCGGTACAGCACGTCGAGGTCTTGCACCGAGAGGTGCGGCGCCGCGTCCCACGCGGCATGCGCGATCTCGCGCGCGACCTTGTTCTCGGCAATGCGCTCGGCCACGCGGCGCAGGTTTTCGAGCAGCACCACGCGCAGGGTGGTGGGCAGCGCCCACAGTTCGCCGAACATCAGCTCGTCGATGTCCTGGTAGGCGTTGAGGAAGGCAGTGAACAGCGTCTTGTTGAGCACGCTGTCGGTGTGCGCCACATAGGCCCACGCAATGCCGTACACGCGCGGCAGCCCCGCCAGCGGCGGCGTGACGAGCTTGGGCAGGCGCGCGTAGTAGCTGCGCGGCACGCCGTCATGGATCTGCTGGAGCTGCGCTTCGACGAGGTGGAAGTTGTCGAGCAGCCATTCGGCCGCCGGCGACACATAGCGTCCGCTCAGCGAGATCAGCGCGATGTAGTCGAAGGCGGCGCGCAGCGACTCGAGGTTCTCATCGACACGCGGGAAAAAAAGCGCGCCTTCGCGCGCGCGGTGGTGTTCGTCTTCCACCACCTGGGCACCGGCCAGGCTGTGGCCGTGCTGTTCGAAACGTTGGGCACCGAAGAGTTCGGCGCGAATCGGGAGCGCTACCGGGTCGTGCGGACCGAGCAGAAGAGTCCGGGCATAGTGACTGAGCCCTTGGAGGCGGTCGACGACGGCAGCGGCGCTCAAGTGACCGCGAACAGGCCGATGCCCAGGACCACGGCCACGCAGGCCATCGTGACAATGCGGCCCGCAGCGAGCGCGCGCACACGTTGCATGTGGCTTCGCAGCGAGAACCATCGCCCGTGGGCACGTGCGCAGTGATGCATGTGCGAAGCTAGGGCTTCGAAATCGCTGCCGACGAAATCGATGTGCGAATGGGAAAGGGACTGCGGGACGGACATTGCAACGGGCTCCTATGAAACGACTTCGAGCTGCCGCGCGATTGCGAGAACTGTGAACGTGTTCCGACCGTACGCTTTTAATTGACCTTACGGGTGCCTGTTTTCACGATGCCCGACATACGAGGGCCTACGCATTCGCGATTGAGGGCATGTCTGTCACAGCTGATTCTTTGGCGCAGCTACCCCATGCCGCCTCTGAAGTACAAGCGAACCAGCCGGCGCACTCGTGCCAATCGGTCGCCCCAGGAGCTCGTCACCCCGCTGCCCCGAACAACGATCTTGGCGATAGATCGGCACTATGTTCGCTACCGCACAGACAAGGCTTTTTGCATGAATAACGATTGAGCAATGCGCCTCGGAAACACAGTCGACAGCGTTCATTGATGAATCAGGCGAAAGCCATCGAGGTCTGAGCATGCGTAACTTCTTGACCAACAACCGCGATGAACTGATCTCCCGGTGCAAGTCAAAAGTTGCGCGAAGGCCCAGACGCGCAGCAACTGAACAGCAGTTGGCCAACGGCATTCCGCTGTTCCTTGATCAATTGATCCAAACGTTTGCCGCGGAAGAAGATGACAAACCGGCGGACAGCATCAGAATTTCGGGACCTTCAGGCGGAGATTCGCAGACCTTGTCGGAGATGGGGGTAGCCGCCACGGCCCACGGCAAGGAGCTGCTCGAACTGGGGTACACGGTAGATCAAGTCGTCCACGACTATGGCGACCTTTGCCAAGCGATCACGGACATGGCCTTCGAGCGCGATGCTCCCTTTGCCGTCGGGGAGTTCCGCACATTGAATCGATGCTTGGACAACGCCATTGCCGATGCCGTCACGGAGTTCAGCTCCCAGCGCGATACGCAGATCGCCCGCCAGCAGAGCCTTGACTCAACCGAGCGTGTCGGTTTCCTCGCTCACGAGTTGCGCAACTGTCTGGGCACGGCGACTCTTGCCATCCATGCCCTCGAACTCGGCAGCATGACATTGGGAGGTGCCACGGGGAGCGTATTGAAGCGCAGCCTTTCGTCGATGGTCACCCTGATCGATCGGACGCTCGCCGAGGTGCGCGTCAACATGCCGGAACAGCGCCAGACGTTTTCCGTCGCCACGTTCATCAAAGATGCCGAAACCGCCGCGCAGCTCGTCGCCGGAGCCGCACGCTGCCCCTTCGAGGTGAGCTCTGTCGATCCTCTGCTGGCCATCCGTGGCAATCGCGAGCTGCTGCTTGCCGCCCTGGCGAATCTCTTGCAAAACGCGTTCAAGTTCACGCACCCGCACACCATCATTGCCTTAAGAGCTCATGCACTCGACGAGCATGTATCGATTGACGTCGAAGACCACTGCGGAGGACTTCCGCCCGGAAGCGCTTCCAGGATGTTTGAGCCCTTCAATCAACACAGTCATGACAAATCCGGCCTTGGCTTGGGCCTGTCCATCGCACGCCGAAGCGTTGAGGCTGACCTCGGCACCTTGACAGCTCGAGATGTGCCGGGAACCGGTTGCGTTTTCACCATTCGCTTGCCCCTGCACGTCCTCGAATGACAAGCATCTAGTTTCTCCCAATCCCAAGGACTCATCATGGACATCCAATTGCTGATGCGGATCGGCCGCATGGCACCACCTCGGTGGCTCACTTTGTCGGCGGATGTTTCAGCAGCGAAGCGGCTGGCTGCCGACGGCCTGATTGAGATGACTCTGGAGTTGCAGGGCAAAGCAAAGACATCTATACGCGAATCAGTGCATGTTCGCACGATCACACGAAATGGTGCCTTGGCTATCGCTGATGAAAAATCTCGCTCGCAGCGGAAATGAACGCATGATGGTCGCATGACAGGCGATGTGATGCTCACCTTCAACCCCGGGTCTTCGTCGATCAAGCTCGGGCTGTTCGTGATCGATGCCGGCGCGACACGCGCCCTCGCCCGCCGCACGGTCGATGCAACACCCGATGCCTTGTCCAGCGTGATCGCGAATGCCCTGGATTGGGTGAACGATGCGGCGCCGGGCGCACGACTCGTCGCGGCGGGTCACCGCGTCGTGCACGGCGGGGACGAGTTCAGCGGCCCGGTGGCGATTGCGGAGGACACGCTCGTCGCTATCGAGGCACTGGCGCCGCTCGCGCCGCTGCACCAGCTGCAAAGCCTGCGACTGATCCATGCGGTGCGGCACGCCGCACCGGCGCTGCCGCAGTCGGCCTCGTTCGACACGGCCTTCCACCGCAGCCAGAGCGCTGCATCGCGCCGCTACGCGCTCCCGCGCGTGCTGTTCGACCAAGGCATCAAGCGCTACGGCTTTCATGGCCTGTCGTACAAATTCATCGCGTCGCAACTGCGCCAGCAGCACCCCGGGATTGCCGCGGGCCGCGTGGTGGTCGCGCACCTGGGCAGTGGCGCCAGCCTGTGCGGCTTGCTGCATGGCACCAGCCGCGAGACCAGCATGGGCTTCTCCACGCTCGACGGCATCCCGATGGCTACCCGCAGCGGCGCGCTCGACCCCGGCGCGCTGCTTTATCTGCTCAAGCAACCGGGTCAGTCGATCGACACGGTCGAAGACATGCTTTATCACCGCTCGGGCTTACTAGGTCTCTCCGGCGTTTCGGGCGACGTGCGCAAACTGCTCACGAGCGACGCGCCCGAAGCTCGCGAAGCGCTGGCGTTGTATGCACTGCGGATCGCGCGCGAAGTGGCCGCCATCGCCACCACGCTCGGCGGGCTCGATGCGCTCGTTTTCACCGCCGGCATCGGAGAGAACCAGCCGGCTGTGCGCAACGCCGTGTGTCACCACCTCGCCTGGCTCGGCGTGGCGCCCGATCCCGCAGCCAGTCAGGTCGCCGTGTTCGTCATGCACACCGACGAAGAGCAGGTGATCGCCGACGAGGCCTGCCAAGTTCTGTCCCTTTATCAAACCACCGGAGCCGCCCCGTGACCCGCCCACTTGAACGCGCCCCGTGCACGCCAAGTTCTCGGCATCGGTTTCCCGTGGGGTTCATGGTGCACTTTAGGTTGCTCTCCAAAGCGAAGTTATGGGACCCCGCCAGCCAGAAAGTGAGTCCCTGACTGTTCGCTGGCGCACGCAGCCTCACCAAAAAATGTCTCGGCAGTTGGTACGCCGGCGCACAGACGCCGGATTTCAGTCGCAGAATCATGAAGATTTGGAAGCAGACTTCCTCATGGCATTGCCTCCTCGTTCGTCTTCGTTGCACCGGGCCGCCGCACGCAACGAACTGCTGGATGCCATCCCTCTTGAAGTGATGGCCCGAATGGAGCCGTTCCTCGAGCCGGTGCCGCTGCGTCTTGGGGAGGTGCTCTACGAGTCGGGGGTAGTGCAGCGACACGTTTTCTTCCCCATCGATTGCATCGTCTCCCTGCTGTACGTGCTGGAGAACGGGCAGTCCGCTGAGATCGCGGTCGTCGGCTTCGAAGGCATGGTTGGCGTATCGCTCTTGATGGGCGGAGGTAGCACGCCCAATCGTGCCGTGGTGCAAAGTGCAGGCAACGCCTTCAGGCTAAGCGCCACCCACATTCAGGAGCTGACGGAAAAGGGGGGGCCGTTGCTTCACCTCTTGCTGCGCTACACCCAATCGCTCATCACCCAGATGTCGCAAACGGCGGTGTGCAATCGGCATCATTCGCTCGAGCAGCAGCTGTGCCGCTGGCTATTGTTGAGCCTGGACAGATTGCCGGGCAATGAACTGGTCATGACTCAGGAACTGATCGCCAACATGCTCGGCGTGAGACGCGAAGGCGTGACGGAGGCGGCGGGCAAATTGCAGCGTCTGAACCTGATCAAGTACGCGCGAGGTCACATTACGGTGCTCGACCGCCCGGGCCTGGAACAGCAGGTTTGTGAATGCTATGAGGTCGTGAAGCGCGAAACGGATCGGCTGCTTCCTCGCCAAGTGGCAAGCTGATTCGCCGCGGCGACGGTCAGGCTCGGTGCGCCGCCGCACAGACGTGAGCCATCGCATCGGCAACAATGCGGCAGGTCACGCATTTTCGCGCTGGCTCCTCTCAACAGGGGCTCTGTGACATCCCATCCGACCCGCCCCATTCACAACCGTCTGCTCGAAGTGCTTCCGCCGATGGTCAGGGCGTGTCTACTCGAAAAATGCGAGAACGTGGCATTGGCGGCGTCCCAGACGCTCTATGAGCCGGGCGATTCCATCCGCCACATCCACTTTCCCACGAGCGCCTTTGTTTCACTGGTTTCCACGGCAGACGGCCACGACGGCCTGCAAACAGGCTTGGTGGGCAACGAGGGCGCCTTGGGCTACGAACTGTCGTTGGGTGTTCAGAGCGCGCCGTTGCGGGCGTTCGTTCAGGGCGGCGGTCTGGCCTGGCGCCTGACAGCGCAGTCCTTTGCTCAGGAACTGGAGCACAACACGATGCTCAGGCGTGTTCTCAACCGCTACGTCTGTGTGCTGCTGATGGAACTGGGTCGCTCGGGCCTGTGCAACCGCTTCCATCTGATCGAGGAGCGCCTGGCGCGCTGGTTATTGACGACCCAGGATTGCGCGCACTCCACACACCTTGCACTGACTCATGAAGTGCTGGGCCGCATGCTGGGGGTGCGTCGGGTCGGCATCACCAATGCCGCGACCGCGCTGCACGAGCGTCGACTGATTGACTACCGACGTGGCGCCATCACGATCACGGATCGCCGGGGACTGGAAAGTGCGGCGTGCGATTGCTATCGGGCCAACCAGCGCAACTACGCGCGGTTGATCTCATGACAGGTCGCCTTCCTGCAATTCATAGGGCAGGAACATGAAGATCGTTCTCCCGCAGCATCACCGGCTCCATTGCCCCCTGTGAGAGACGACGCCGCACCGCAGCTTCGATCTCTTCGACATGGTGGCTGAACGTTTCAAGCGGGTCGGCGTTCTCGGTCGTGCGAAAGTGATAACGCAGTGCTTCCCTCCCGATGCTGGCACTCACGAACTGGGTGCCTTCCATGTCCACCCAGAAGCGGACGGAGCCTGAAGCATCATGAAAGTACGGAGCGTCAGACATTTCGAGATCTTTCTTTGAGGCGGCTGCGCACTATCGCAGGTCTGGCGTTTCGTGTCTGTGCGATATCGGGTGTTTGGTCGCCACACAGGTCTACGCGCTTGGCTCTTTGCCGCGAACTCCATCGAGGTGACGGCCCTCCTGCATCGAGGCTCCGCTCTTGATGGGCGGGTGCTTAAGCTTCCTCTACCAGCGCCGGATGGCCGTCAACCCGATCATGGTGTGGCCTTGGCCTTCGGTCTGTGCGCCAGCGCACGGTGCGAAAACATCCTGAGCAACCTCAGCAAACGAACCGC
Organism: Variovorax sp. Varisp85; assembly: GCF_047304045.1. NCBI lineage: Bacteria > Pseudomonadati > Pseudomonadota > Betaproteobacteria > Burkholderiales > Comamonadaceae > Variovorax > Variovorax sp. Varisp85. The sequence continues at coordinate 1,800 of NZ_JBGLYN010000081.1, read as the reverse complement.
GCTCTACAGTTCGTTTGACGCGCTTCAAGAACCGCGCGAATACCGATGTCGGCGGTCTCGGTCGGCTCCATGCAGCCATTCCTGTCAGCCCAACCAACCCTGGCGACGGCAGCCAACGCGTTGGTGGTGCGCGGACCCGGTCGTTAGCACTCCAGGACAGACTGAAGAGGCATTGGGCGTTGATACCGCGTCCCAGCCAACTGTGTCGTCCGCCGCGGAAGAGACTATTTCGCAGGCGAGAAAGAGGTGGGCGCCAAGAACGAGTTGTCCATCTTCGCAACAATCGGTCCGGCTGCCTCGCTCGCCTTTCTGACCTCGACCCATTCGGGATCGACGACAAACTTTCCCCACTTGACTTCACGATCGGCCAGGCTCTCCCAGACAAGCATGTAGGTAAGCGCGTTGCTGTCAGGTCCGACTGCAGTCGTCCAATATCCGAGTTGACGAATTCCCAGCCGGTTCCAGATGCCCGCGGTGTGATCGCGAAATCTGGCAAGAACGTCGGGCAGCCGGCCAGGCATTGCGGTATAGACGCGTAGTTCGTAGATCATCGACATCAGTCCTGAAAAAATGTTGCAAGTTGACGAGGCGGCGGGCGTGACCGCCAAACTCACATTGTGCTGCCAGAGGTCCATCCGCCGTCAAAGGAGATGATCTGCCGGCGGTCTGCCCCAACCGCTAACCGCCAGCCTCAGGCATTCCGCGTCGCGCCTTCTCGCCAACAAATGCATTCGCGGAGCAAGGCACCCCGTCGGCGTGAGCGTCGCCCCGAACGAACCCGAGCACGAGCCCTACGGCATCCCGCGCGCCAGCAAGTGATCGACCAACCGGCGCTGCGGAAAGCTCAACGCCTCCTGCCGCGTGCACAGGTACATCCGTCGTGAAGCCCACGCATCGGTGAGATTGATGAAGCGCAGCTTCATCTCCTTGCGGTAGGTCACAGCAGCACCCTCTGGCAGGATGCCCACGCCCATGCCCGCTTCGATCATCCGGCACACGGCCTCGAAGCTCTTCACCCGCACGCGCAGGCGCAGCACCTTGCGCGCACTCATGGCGGCGTCTTCCATCGTGCGGGAGATGGCGGAATCGTCTTCGAGACCCACGAAATCGAAATCGAGCAGTTCCTCGAACGACACCTCGCGCCCGCGCCACGGATGCTTCTGCCGCACGATGGCAACCAGCCGATCGGTGCGGTAGGGAATGAAGTTGAGCGCCGGGTCGGCCGCCTCGCTGGTGATGACGCCCACGTCAGCCTGCCGGTCGCGAATGGCCTGCACGATGTACACGCTGCGGTGCTCCTCCACGCTCACACGGATCTCCGGGTAGCGCTGGCGGAAGCTCGCCACGTCGTCGGGCAGGAACTGGCCCATGGCGGACGCGTTGGCATGCAGCCGCACGCGGCCGGTGGCGCCTTGTGCGTAGTCGGACAGGTCGGCGCGCATGCGATCGACGTCGCGCAGGATCTGGCGCGCATGCATGGCGAGCGACTCGCCGGCGCCGGTGGGCGTCACGCCTTTCGAGGTGCGGTTGAGCAGCGCGACGCCCAGGTGGCCTTCGAGAATGGACAGGCGGCGGCTCGCGGCCGACAGCACCATGTGGCTCTCGGCGGCGGCCTTCGACAGGCTGCCGTGCTCAATGGCACGCAGGAAAAGCGCCAGCGAATCGAGGTCGGGTCTCATGGGTTCGGGTCGATCTGGGAGGCTGGCATTGTCGCGCCCGCGAGGGCGGGCACAGGCGCAAGGATGAGGGCAAAATCCCCCGGCCGCGCCGATCGGCCCCATCCCCCGTGCCGTCCATGCC
>NZ_JBGLYN010000080.1:0-30957 GCF_047304045.1 Variovorax sp. Varisp85 | reverse complement strand
GGGGGGGGGGGGGGGGGGGGCCAAGCGGCGTTCGATGAGGCACTGCACCGAACAGGCGCCGCCAGCCCCCATCCCAGCCTTCCCCCAGAGGGGGAAGGAGCAAGACAAACGGAGACAAGGAAATGAACATGACTGCAGCACTGACCGAGAGCTACGGCAAGGGCGCCACCGATGTCCCCCTCATCGGACAGCCCATCGGCGACTTCTTCGACCACATGGTTGCGAAGCAGCCCGACCGCGAGGCGCTCGTCAGCCGCCATGAAGGCCAGCGCTTCACCTACCGCGAGCTGCAGACCGAATCGAACCGCCTCGCCGGCGCCTTGCTGAACCTCGGCCTCGCCCCCGGCGACCGTGTCGGCATCTGGTCGCACAACAACGTCGCGTGGGTGCTGATGCAGATCGCCACCGCCAAGGTCGGCCTGATCCTCGTCAACATCAACCCCGCCTACCGGACCTCCGAGCTCGAATACGCGCTCAACAAGGTCGGCTGCAAGGCGCTGGTGACGATGGCGCAGTTCAAGACCAGCGACTACCTCGGCATGCTGCGCGAACTCGGCTCCCAGCGCCTGCCGCAATTGCTGCACACCTTCTGGATCGACAAGCCCGGCCAGGGTGACGAGCAGCCCGGCATGCAGCGCTTCTCGCAGCTGCTCGCGAGCGGCGATGCCGCCGATCCGCGCGTGGGACAGGTGCAGAAGACGCTCAAAGCCACCGATCCGATCAACATCCAGTTCACCAGCGGCACCACGGGCTTTCCAAAGGGCGCGACGCTCACGCACCGCAACATCCTGAACAACGGCTTCTTCATCGGCGAGTGCATGAAGCTGTCGCCCGTCGACAGGCTGTGCATTCCGGTGCCGCTCTATCACTGCTTCGGCATGGTGCTGGGCAACCTCGCCTGCCTCACGCACGGCTCGGCCATCGTGTACCCGAACGACGGCTTCGACCCGCTCACCGTGCTCGAGACGGTGCAGGCCGAGAAGTGCACCGGCCTGCACGGCGTGCCCACGATGTTCATCGCCGAGCTCGACCATCCGCGCTTCAGGGAGTTCGACCTGTCCACGCTGCGCACCGGCATCATGGCCGGCTCGCCGTGCCCGATCGAGGTGATGAAGCGCGTGGTCAGCGAGATGCACCTGAGCGAAATCACCATCGCCTACGGCATGACCGAGACCAGCCCCGTGAGCTGCCAGAGCAGCACCGACACGCCGCTGGACCGCCGCGTGTCGACCGTGGGCACCGTGCAGCCGCACCTCGAAGTGAAGATCGTCGACGCCGAGACCGGCGAAATCATGCCGGTCGGAAAATCGGGCGAGCTCTGCACGCGCGGCTATTCGGTGATGCACGGCTACTGGGAAGACGAGCCGAAGACGCGCGAAGCCATCGACGCCGAGCACTGGATGCATACCGGCGACCTCGCCACCATGGACGCCGAGGGCTACGTCAACATCGTCGGCCGCATCAAGGACCTCGTGATCCGCGGCGGCGAGAACATCTATCCGCGCGAGATCGAAGAATTCCTGTATCGCCACCCGAAGGTGCAGGACGTGCAGGTGGTCGGCCTGCCCGATAAAAAGTACGGCGAAGAACTCTGCGCCTGGATCATCGTCAAGCCCGGCCAGACCGCAACCGACACCGAGATCCGCGATTTCTGCAAGGGCCAGATCGCGCACTACAAGGTGCCGAAGTACATCCAGTTCGTCACCGAGTTCCCGATGACGGTGACCGGCAAGATCCAGAAATTCAAGATCCGCGATGCCATGACCGAGCAACTCGGCCTCAGCCAAGAAAAGACAGCATGAGCCAACTCGAAACCAAACTGAATGCCCGTTCGGCCGACTTCCAGGCCAATGCCGCAGCGATGCGCGCGCTCGTCGACGACCTGCGCCAGCAGTTCGCCAAAGTGGAGCAAGGCGGCGGCGAGGCCGCGCGCGCCAAGCACACGTCGCGCGGCAAGCTGCTGCCGCGCGACCGCGTCGCCGAGCTGCTCGACCCGGGCACGCCCTTCCTCGAGATCGCGCCGCTGGCCGCGCATGCGATGTACCTCGATGCCAAGGGTGCGGAGTCCGCACCCGGCGCGGGCCTCATTGCGGGCATCGGCCGCGTGAACGGCGTCGACTGCATGATCGTCTGCAACGACGCGACCGTGAAGGGCGGCACCTACTACCCGATGACGGTCAAGAAGCACCTGCGCGCGCAGGAGATCGCCGAGCAGAACCGCCTGCCCTGCATCTACCTGGTCGACTCGGGCGGCGCCAACCTGCCGAACCAGGACGAGGTGTTTCCCGACCGCGAGCACTTCGGCCGCATCTTCTACAACCAGGCCAACATGAGCGCCCAGGGCATTCCGCAGATCGCGGTGGTCATGGGCTCGTGCACGGCCGGCGGCGCCTACGTGCCGGCGATGAGCGACGAATCGATCATCGTGAAGAACCAGGGCACCATCTTCCTGGGCGGCCCGCCGCTCGTGAAGGCCGCCACCGGCGAGGTCGTGACGGCCGAAGACCTGGGCGGCGGCGACGTGCACACGCGTCTGTCGGGCGTGGTCGACCACCTCGCACAGAACGACCTGCACGCGCTGGCGCTCGCGCGCTCGGCGGTGGCCAACCTCAACGCGAAGGCCGCGGCGGCAACGCCGGCGAACACCCCGGTGCGCGCACCTGCATTCCCGCGCGAAGAACTCTATGGCGTGATTCCCACCGACACGCGCAAGCCCTTCGACGTGCGCGAGATCATTGCGCGCATCGTCGACGGCAGCGAGTTCCACGAGTTCAAGGCGCGCTTCGGCGCGACGCTGGTCTGCGGCTTCGCCGAGATCGAGGGCATGCCCGTGGGCATCGTCGCCAACAACGGCATCCTGTTCAGCGAGTCGGCGCAGAAGGGCGCGCACTTCATCGAACTGTGCTGCCAGCGCAAGATCCCGCTGGTGTTCCTGCAGAACATCACCGGCTTCATGGTGGGCCGCAAGTACGAGAACGAAGGCATTGCGCGCCACGGCGCCAAGATGGTGACGGCCGTGGCCACGGCCAACGTGCCCAAGTTCACGATCATCATCGGCGGCAGCTTCGGCGCCGGCAACTACGGCATGTGCGGCCGCGCCTACAGCCCGCGCTTCCTCTGGATGTGGCCCAACGCACGCATCAGCGTGATGGGCGGCGAACAGGCCGCGAGCGTGCTGGCCACGGTGAAGCGCGACGGCATCGAACTCAAGGGCGGCAGCTGGAGCAAGGAAGAGGAAGAAGCCTTCAAGGCCCCGATCCGCCAGCAGTACGAAGACCAGGGCCATCCTTACTACGCGACCGCGCGGCTGTGGGATGACGGGATCATCGATCCGGCGGATACGCGGCGGGTGCTGGCGCTGGGCCTCGCGGCCGCGCGCAACGCACCCATTCCAGAACCGAAATTCGGTATCTTCCGCATGTAAGTCGGCCTCCGCCGGCTTCGAACAGGAAGTGATCCCATGATCTCGAAACCCCTTGGTACAAGTCAGCTGGGAGTCGGCTTTCTCGTGCTTTCTGCTTGCCTGGCGACATTGGCCATGCCCGCGCTTGCCCGCGACACGCGGCTGGTGCTGCCCATCTATCCGGTGATGCAGCAGCCCGCCACGCGCGAGGCCATCGGCAACGACGTGCAGCTTCGCTTTGCCGCCACGCCGCAGCCCCTGGTGTCGCAGTCGCAGATGCTCAAGGCCGAAAGCTATGCCCGGCCGTACTCCACCACGCAGCGCTACGGCGACGGCCGGCCGGTGATCCGCAGCGACGAAGAGACCTGCCGCGAGGCCATGCGCAATACGCTGGTGGCGCTGGCCCAGGCGGCGCGGGCGCGTGGCGTGCACACGGTGACGCAGGTCGAGAGTTTTTACGAAGGCGCCCTGCTGTCGACGCCCGGGGCCTATGAATGCCATGCGGGCACCGGAAGCGCTGAAGTGCATCTGCGCGGAGTGGCGGGGGGCGATGGCGGCGCGGTGGCGACAGCAAGTGTCGGGGTCGATGACGTCGATGCCGTTCCGGGGCTGAACGCGGAAGGTCGTACGGCGTATCAGAAATTCCTGCAGAGCAAGCCACCGCGGACCCTCGTCATTCGGCGGTCTGGCGACAGTTCCTGGGTCCACTGGGCTGATGGCCTGGTGCCGCGCGACATCAACCGGCCGTCGGATCCGACGCAGCGGGCGCTGGAATATTGCACAGAGCGCCACCAGGGGGAGTGCAGTGTCTACGCGGTCGATTACACCGTGGTCTATCAGAAGCCCAAGCCTGCTGCAGCCGAACGCAAAGTGGCAACCGAGGGTCCCGTCGCCAATCTCTACAGGTTGCCGACCGACAGCCACTTTGCCGACGTCAACGATTCCTCCGTGGTGCCCGTGCGTGAGCAGAGCAGGGACCGCTATCTTGGATTCCTTGCCTTGCCCCTGCCGCGCGCCTTTGCCGTCGCGGCCGATGGCAGCGCGGCCTTCGCTTCCGGCGGTGCGGCGATGGCCGATGTCCTGAACACCTGCGAACGCGAAGGAAAGACCTGCTGGCTCTATGCCGTGGACGATCGCGTGGTGTGGAAGTCCGACCCGCGCCAGCGCATCGGCCGCGTCAACCAACTCTCCAGGATTCAACAGGACGCACGTACTCCATGAGTGATTTCGAAAAACTCGATCTCCAAATAGAAGGCGCCGTCGCCCGCATCTGGCTCGACCAGCCCGATGCCCGCAACGCCTTCGACGATGTCGTCATCGCAGAGCTGACGCAGGCCTTCACCGAAGCCGGCGCCGCGCCGCAGGTGAAAGCCATCGTGCTCGGCGCGAACGGCCCGGCCTTCTGTGCGGGCGCCAACCTCAACTGGATGCGCCGCATGGCCGACTACACGCGCGACGAGAACATCGCCGATGCGGGCAAGCTGGCCGCCATGCTGCGCACCATCGCCGAGTGCCCCAAGCCCACCATCGCGCGCGTGCAGGGTGACGTGTATGCGGGCGGCATGGGGCTGGTCGCGGCCTGCGACATGGCCGTGAGCGTGGACACGGCCTGGTACTGCCTGAGCGAAGTGAAGATCGGCCTCGTGCCCGCGACCATCAGCCCGTACGTGCTGCGTGCCATGGGCACGCGCGCGTCGCAGCGCTACTTCCTCACGGCCGAGCGCTTCACTGCGTCCGAAGCGCATCGCATCGGCTTCGTGCATGAAGTGGTTGCCGCCGATGCGCTCGATGCGAAGGTCGACGAACTCGTGAAGGCGTTGACCGGTGCAAGTCCGGCCGCCGTGCGCGCGTGCAAGCAACTGATCGCCGACGTGGCCGGCCGCGAGATCGACGACGCACTGATCGCGAAGACCGTCGAAGGCATCGCCGACATCCGCGCGAGCGAGGAAGGCCGTGAAGGCGTGCAGGCCTTCCTGCAGAAGCGCAAGACGTCCTGGCTGGGCCGCTGAGCACACGCGATGAACGCACTCGACATGCCCCAGCTGCTCGCACTGGCCGCCGCCATCGGCTGGGCCAGTGGCGTGCGGCTCTACCTCGTCGTGCTGCTGACCGGACTTGTCGGCTACTTCGGCTGGGTGCCGTTGCCGAGCGGGCTGCAACTGCTGGCGCATCCGGTGGTCATCGCAGCCAGTGGCTTCATGGTGTTCGTCGAATTCTTCGCCGACAAGATCCCCGGCCTCGATTCGCTGTGGGACGTGGTGCACACCGCCATCCGCATCCCGGCCGGTGCCGCGCTCGCAGCCAGCGTGTTCGGCGCCGACCATGGTGTGATGGCCATCGTCGCCGCGCTGCTGGGCGGCAGCTTCGCTGCCACCGCGCACGCGGCCAAGGCGACGACGCGCGCGGCCATCAACACCTCGCCCGAGCCGTTCTCGAACGTGGGTGCTTCGCTGGTCGAAGACACGATGGTGCCGGCGGGGCTGTGGCTCGCGGTGGCGCATCCGCTGGTCTTTCTGGTGCTGTTCGTCTTCGTGCTGGTGCTCAGCGTGTGGCTGATCCGCAAGAGCTGGCGTTTCCTCAAGGCGCTGTTCAGCCGCGTGGCCCGCATCTTCAGCGGCCGACCCGATCCGGGCGTCGTGCCCGCGTTTCAACTGAAAAAGAATCCTCCGGGAGACACTCCGAATGTTTAAGAAGATCCTGATTGCCAACCGTGGCGAGATCGCCTGCCGGGTCGCTGCAACGGCACGCCGCATGGCCATTCGCACGGTCGCCGTGTACTCCGATGCCGACGCGCATGCCAACCATGTGCGCGCCTGCGACGAGTCGGTGCACCTCGGCGGCAGTGCCCCGAAGGACAGCTACCTGCGCTGGGAAAAGATCCTCGAAGCGGCCAAGGCCACGGGCGCCGAGGCCGTACATCCGGGCTACGGCTTCCTGAGCGAGAACGAAGAGTTCGCGCAGGCCTGCGCCGACGCCGGCCTGGTCTTCATCGGCCCGCCGCCCTCGGCCATCAAGGCGATGGGGCTGAAGGCCGAGTCGAAGCAGCTGATGGAAAAGGCCGGCGTGCCGCTGGTGCCCGGCTACCACGGCCACGACCAGAACCCGCAGCTGCTGCAGCGCGAGGCCGACCGCATCGGCTACCCGGTGCTCATCAAGGCCAGCGCGGGTGGCGGCGGCAAGGGCATGCGCGCAGTCGACAAGGCGGAAGACTTCGCCGCCGCGCTCGCCTCCTGCCAGCGCGAGGCCATCAACAGCTTCGGCGACGACGCGGTGCTGATCGAGAAGTACGTGCAGCGCCCGCGCCACATCGAGATCCAGGTATTCGGCGACACGCACGGCAACTACGTGTACCTGTTCGAGCGCGACTGCTCGGTGCAGCGCCGCCACCAGAAGGTGCTCGAAGAAGCGCCCGCGCCGGGCATGACCGAGGCGATGCGCAAGCAGATGGGCGAGGCCGCCGTCGCTGCGGCGCGCGCCGTGAACTACGTCGGCGCTGGCACGGTCGAGTTCATCGTCGAGCAGCGCGAAACTCGCGCAGCGCCGGGCCGCCTCAAGCAAGCGAGCGCCCCCTCGGGGGGCAGCGAGGACACGTCAGTGCCGAGCGTGGGGGCCGATTCCGTCGAGATGAACTTCTTCTTCATGGAGATGAACACGCGGCTGCAAGTCGAGCACCCCGTCACTGAAGCGATCACCGGCCAGGACCTCGTCGAATGGCAGCTGCGCGTGGCCTCGGGCGAGACGCTGCCCGCGAAGCAGGCGGAGCTGCAGATCCACGGCCACGCCATCGAGGCGCGCATCTGCGCCGAGAACCCCGACAACAACTTCCTGCCCGCCACCGGCACGCTGCGCGTGTACCGCAAGCCGCAGGCGACCGCCTTCCAGCGCAGCCGCGTGCGCATCGACGACGGCGTGCGCGAGGGCGGCGAGATCTCGCCCTTCTACGACTCGATGATCGCCAAGCTGATCGTGCACGGCAGCACGCGCGCCGAGGCGCTGGCCCGGCTCGATGCGGCGCTCGCGCAGGTGCAGATCGTGGGCGTGTCGACCAACGTGCAGTTCCTGCGCGGCATCCTGGCGACCGAGTCGTTCTCGAAGGCGAACCTCGACACCGCGCTGATCGAGCGCGAGCGCGCCGTGCTGTTCGACCGCGAGCCGCTGGGACTGCCGCTGGCCGCGGCCGCCGCGATCACGCGTACGCTGATCACCGAGTGGCCCGCGAAGATGCCCGATCCCTTTGCGCGGCGCGACGGCTGGCGCTCGCTGGGCGAGTACCGGCGCCACTTCGACTTCGAGTTCCGCGGTGCCGAGCAGACCGCCCTGCTGACCTACAAGCGCGACGGCAGCCTGTGGCTCGAAGCCGGCGGCGCCGAAGGCCCGCTGGTCATCGGCCAGTTCCCGAGCGGTGAATTCGAGGTCGAATTCGCCGGCACGCGCCAGACGCTCGACGTGCACGTCGACGGCGCCACGGCCCACGTCTTCGCCTCGAAAGGCGCGACGAAGATTACCGCCATCGACCGCCTCGCCCATGCGGGCGACACCCACGCCGAAGGCGGCCGGCTCACGGCACCGATGCCCGGCAAGGTCGTGTCCTTTGCCGTCAAGGCCGGCGACAAGGTCAGCCGCGGCCAGCCGCTCGCAGTGATGGAGGCCATGAAGATGGAGCACACCATCGCGGCACCGGCCGACGGCACGGTGGACGAGCTGATGTTCGCGCCGGGCGAGCAGGTGGCCGAAGGCGAGGAATTGTTGCGAATGAGTGCCGCCGCAGCCTGAAAAATAGTTAACCCCGTTGCGGGCGTCCGCCCGTATCAGCTGGGGTGCTGTGGCGCCGTCGCCGCATCAAGGCGGGTTGACCCCCTGACCCCCGGGGTCAGCCCATCACCCCGTCGCTGACGTCGTCCCTGATCTCCTTCGCGTGCGGCCCGAACGCCGCGCCAGCGCCTTCACTAAGATTCGTCCCCATGCGAATCACCGTCTACCTCACCGACAACCGCCCGGACCCCTGGATCGAGGGCCTCAAGGCCGAATTACCCGATGCCGTCATCGAGGCCTGGAGGCCCGGCGCGCCGCAGGCCGACCATGCCGTGGTGTGGGCGCCGCCGCAGGAGTTTCTCGACGAGCAACCGAAGCTGCGCGGCATCTTCAACATCGGCGCGGGCGTCGACGCGCTGCTCAAGCTGAAGGTGCCGGCGCACACGCGCATCGTGCGGCTCGACGACGCGGGCATGTCGGTGCAGATGGCGGAGTACGTCTGCCACACGCTCATTCGCCATTTCCGCGAGTTCGACGCCTACGAGGCCGACGCGAAGCAGGGCAAGTGGAGCTACCGCAAGCCGAAGCTGCGGCGCGACTTCCCGGTCGGGATCATGGGTCTGGGCGTGCTCGGCGAGCGCGTGGCCAAGGCGGTCGCGCAGTTCGAGTTTCCGGTGCTGGGCTGGAGCCGTTCGCCGAAGGAGATCGACGGCGTGCGCGTGTTCAGCGGCGAGGCGCAGTTCGACGAGTTCCTGTCGTCCACGCGCGTGCTCGTGAACCTGCTGCCGCTGACGGAGGCGACGCGCGGCATCCTCAACCGCGACACGCTGGGCAAGCTGAAGCCCGAGGGCTACCTGATCAGCATCGCGCGCGGCGCGCACCTCGTGGAAGACGACCTGATCCCGATGCTCGACGCCGGCCAGCTCGCGGGCGCGACGCTCGACGTGTTCCAGGTCGAGCCGCTGCCGGCCGACCACGCCTTCTGGCGGCATCCCAAGATCACCGTGACGCCGCACGGCTCGGCGCGCACGCTGCGCGAGGAGTCCATTGCGCAGATCGCCGGGAAGATCCGGGCGATGGAGCAGGGCCTGCCGATCGCCGGCGTGGTCGATCCGGCGCGCGGGTACTGACGGCGGCGTCACCTTTTGCGAGCCCGCCGCGGCGCAAGGCGGGCAGGGGAAACCCCGAAGCGCCGATTTTTCATAAACATGAAAATATTTTCATGACTGTGAAAACTGCATTCCGCGTGATCGAGATCGTCGAGCTCTTCGCTCGCGAGAAGCAGCCGCTGGCGCTGTCCGAGATGGCGCGCCTGCTCGACATGCCGGTGTCGAGCTGCCTGGGCCTGATCCGCACGCTCGAAGAGCAGGGCTACATGTACGAAACCGGCCGCCGCCAGGGCTACTACCCGACGGGCCGGCTGCTCGCGATGGCGCAGGTCATCGCCGCCCACGACCCGGTGCTCGACCGGGTGAAGGCCACGCTCGAGGAGTTGCGCGATGCTGCGCGCGAAACCGTGGTGTTCGCCAAGTTCCGCGATGCGGGCCTGGTGGTGTACCTGGAAGTGCTGAGCGCGCCGCAGAGCATTCGTTACACGGCCGAGTCGGGCGAGACGCGCCCGGCTTACGCCAACTCGCTGGGGCGTGCGTTGCTCTCCACGCTCACGCCCGAAGCGCGCCGCAAGCTGCTCGACGGCATGACGCTCGCGCCGCTGACCGACGCCACGCTCACCACCGCCGATGCCATCGAAGCCGAGTTGCAGCGCTCTGCCGCGCGCGGCTGGTACGGCAACCTCGGCGAAAGCATTCCCGACCTGATCGGCCTGGCCTGGCCGCTGCGCATCGGCGGCGAGGCCTATGCCATCTCGGTCGCCGGTCCGCGCTACCGCATGGAGGCGCGCATCGAGGAGATCGCGGCGATGCTGCGCTCGGCCTGCCTCGCCATCGAACCCAAGACCGAAAGTCCCCGATGACTGCAAGCACCCCCCGCTACTTCGTCCGCGAGGACGAGATCGACGGCTACCACCCGGCCAACCATACCGGCACGCTCAACAAGCGCCTGATCGGCCCCGAGACCGTGGGCGCGAAGCAGCTCGAAGTGCTGGTCGGCCACATCCAGAAGGGCAAGGGCGCGCTGCCGCACGCGCACCCGGGCATCGAGCAGGTCTGCTACATGCTCGAAGGCCGTGCAGTCGCCGAGGTGGGTGGCCAGCGGCAGGAGCTGCACCCTGGCGACAGCTGCTTTTTTCCGGCCGACGCGATGCACACCTTCACGGTGGTGAGCGACGAGCCGGTGCGCGTGCTGGTGATCTATAGCCCGCCGTACGAGGAATTGCCGGAGCGCGTGATCCGGCCCTGAACGACAACCACCCGGAGACAAGCAAATGCAGACAACGAAGAACGCGACCGAGCCATCGGTCGCGGTGGCGAACCGCCGCCGTTTCATTTCCATCGGTGCCGCCACGGGTCTCGCCAGCGCAGTGCCCTGGGCCTTTGCGCAGGACGGCTACCCGAAGCAGCCGATACGCATCGTCGTGCCCTTCGCGGCCGGCAGCGGCACCGACGCTGTGGCACGCATCACCGCGCAGATGCTGGGCGAGGCGCTCAAGGGCTCGGTCATCGTCGACAACAAGGCCGGTGCCAACGGCGTGATCGGTGCCGAAGCCGTGGCCAAGGCGCCGCCCGACGGCTACACGCTGTTCATGACCACCAACACCACGCACTCGGCCAACCCGAGCCTGATGAAGTCGCTGCCCTACGACCCGGTGAAAGACTTCGCGCCCGTGAGCCGCATGGGCAACCTGCCGTTCATGCTCGTGGTGAACAACGACCTGCCCGTGAAGAGCGTGGCCGAGCTGCTGGCCTGGGGACGTGCGCACCCCGGCAAGCTGACCTATGCGAGCGGCAACAGCACCGGCATCGTGAGCGGCGCCACGCTGTCGCGCATGAGCGGCGTGCCGATGCTGCACGTGCCGTACAAGAGCACGCCGCCGGCCATTGCCGACCTGATCGGCGGGCAGGTGTCGATGATGGTGGTCGACCTCGCCGCGGGCCTTGCGACGGTGAAGGCCGGCAAGATGCGCGCGATTGCGGTCACGACGCAGGAGCGCACCAAGCTCTTCCCCGAGCTGCCGCCGCTGGCCGACACGCCCGAGCTGAAAGGCTTCGACATCACCTCGTGGAACGGCGTGTTCGCGCCGGCCGGCACGCCGCGCGACATCGTGCTGAAGCTCAACAAGGCGCTGTCGGAGATGGCGAACGGCGCGGCCTTCCGCGAGCGCGTGAGCAAGCTGGGCTTCGATGCCTTCGGCAGTACGCCCGAGGAGCTGGGGGCGTTCACGGTGTCGGAACTGGCGAAATGGAAGAAGCTGATCCAGGCTGCGGGGATTCAACCCGAATGAGTGATCCGACTTTATCCCTCCCCCGCTGGAGGAGGGCAGGGGTGGGGGCAAGCGGCGTCCCTGCTTGGCGCCCTGCCTGCCCCCATCCCGACCTTCCCCCAGCGGGGGAAGGAGCGAAGACATGAACACCTCCGGACCTCTCCAAGGCATCCGCATCCTCGACCTCACGGCCGTGGTGATGGGGCCTTACGCCACGCAGACGCTCGGCGACCTCGGCGCCGACGTCATCAAGGTCGAGCCGCCCGGCGGCGACAACCTGCGCGCTGTCGGCCCCATGCGCCACCCCGGCATGGGCGCGATGGCGCTGCACCTGAACCGCAACAAGCGTTCGATCGTGCTCGACCTCAAGCAGCCCGAAGGGCGCGAGGCCTGCCTGAAGCTCGCGGCAAGTTGCGATGCATTGATCTACAACACGCGGCCGCAGGCGATGGCGCGGCTCGGGCTTGACTACGACGCGGTGGCCGGGGCCAATCCGAAGATCGTCTACCTCGGCGCCTTCGGCTATGGCGAGCAGGGGCCCTACGCCGGCAGGCCCGCGTACGACGACCTGATCCAGGGCGCGGCAGGCGTGGCCTCGCTGTTCGCGCAGCAAAGCGGCGGCGAACCGCGCTATGCACCCGTCACGCTCGCCGACCGCGCCGTCGGACTGCAGGCCGCCATCGCGCTGCTCGCCGCCGTGCTGCACGCGCAACGCACCGGCAAGGGCCAGGCGGTCGAGGTGCCGATGTTCGAAGCGCTCTCGCAGTTCGTCATGGGCGACCACCTCGGCGGCCACAGTTTCGAGCCGCCGCTCGGCCCCACCGGCTATGCGCGCTTGCTCGCACCGCACCGCAAGCCCTACGCCACGGCCGACGGCTACCTCAGCGTGCTGATCTACAACGACAAGCACTGGCAGGCCTTCTTCGACCTGATCGGCCGCCCCGGGCTGCGCGATTCGCCGATGTTCGGCACGCACACCGCGCGCGCCGCGAACATCGGCGCGGTGTACGCCTTCGTCGCCGAAGCGATGGCCACGCGCACCAGCGACGAATGGTTCGCCGCGCTCGATGCTGCCGATATCCCCGTCGCGCGCCTTCACAGCACCGAGAGCCTGCTCGACGATCCGCACCTGCGCGCCGTCGATTTCTACCCCGAGCTCGACCACCCGACCGAGGGCCGCATCCGCACCCTCGCGCCGGTCGGCCGCTACGGCGCCACGCCCACCGCCATCCGCCGGCCCGCGCCGCGCATCGGCGAGCAGAGCGTGGAGCTGCTGCGCGAAGCGGGATATGGCGACGAGGCCATTGCCCGCATGCTCGAACGCGGCGTCACGCTGCAACCCGACCCACCGAAGGACAGCAAAGAATGAACTTCTCCCTGAACGAAGACCAGCGCTCGCTGGTCGCGGCCATCGAACGCCTCTGCGAGGACTTCCCCGCCGACTACTGGCGCGACCACGACGATCGCGCCGTGTTCCCGCATGAATTCCACCGCGCCGTTGCAGCGAGCGGCTGGCTCGGCATCGCGATGCCCGAGGCGCAGGGCGGCGCGGGGCTCGGCATCACCGAGGCGGCGCTGATGATGCGTGCCATCAGCGCGTCGGGCGCGGGCATGTCGGGCGCATCGTCGGTGCACATGAACATCTTCGGGCTCAACCCGGTGGTGGTGTTCGGCAGCGAGGCCCAACGCCAGCGCTTCCTGCCGCCGCTGATCGCGGGCACCGAGAAAGCCTGCTTCGCCGTGACCGAGCCCGACGCGGGGCTCGACACCACCAGCCTCAAGACGCAGGCGGTGCACCAGCCCGGCGGCAGCTACCTGCTGCACGGCCGCAAGATATGGATCTCGACCGCGCAGGTCGCCGACCGCATGCTCATCCTCACGCGCACCACGCCGATCGACCAGGTGAAGAAGCCCACGCAAGGCCTCACGCTGTTCTACACGGCGTTGGACCGCAGCAAGGTCGAGGTGCGCGAGATCCACAAGCTCGGCCGCGCGGCAGTGGATTCGAACATGCTCTTCATCGACGGGCTCGAAGTGCCGCAGGAGGATCGCATCGGGGAGGAAGGGCGCGGCTTCGAGTACATCCTGCACGGCCTGAACCCCGAGCGCATCTTGATCGCTGCGGAAGCCATCGGCATCGGCCGCGCGGCGCTGCGCATCGCTTCGCAGTACGCGCAGGAGCGCATCGTGTTCGGCCGGCCCATCGGGCAGAACCAGGGCGTGGCGCATCCGCTCGCACGGGCCTGGGCCAACCTCGAGGCCGCCGACCTGATGGTGTTCAAGGCCGCCACGCTGTACGACGCGGGCGAGCCCTGCGGCATCGAGGCCAATGCCGCCAAGTACCTCGCGGCCGAGGCGGCGCACGATGCCTGCCAGAACGCGATCCTCACGCTGGGCGGCATGGGCTATGCGAAGGAATACCATGTGGAGCGCCTGCTGCGCGAGAGCTACATCCCGCGCATCGCGCCGGTGAGCCCGCAGATGATCCTGAACTTCATCGCGGAGAAGGCACTGGGGCTGCCCAAGTCGTACTGATCGCAATGCCATGAACAACGCCATCACCGTGACTCGCCACCTCGTCATCCGCGGCCTCGTGCAGGGCGTGGGCTATCGCTGGTCGATGGTGCAGGCCGCGCAGCGGCTCGGCGTGCAGGGTTGGGTGCGCAACCGACGCGACGGCAGCGTGGAAGCGCTGGCGATCGGCGAGGCTGGCGCGGTCGAAGCGCTGGTCCGTTGGGCGCAGCAGGGGCCGGACGGTGCGCGCGTGGATGCGGTCGACGTGGACGAGCGCCTCGACGCTGTCGCCGCGGGCGGCATACCCGGCGGCTTCGAGCAGCGGGGAACCGTCTAGCGCCCGCTTCGGTCTGCGTCCGAGCCCGGGTGCCGTGCGGTTGGCACCATTTGCAACCCCGCAGGCGCGCATTGCTACCTTCCGCGGCCTGTGTGCCTGGCAGGGCATTTCCATGTGTCGGACAATGGCTGACGGCCTTTCATCCTCCCGCGACATAAGAGACATCCCATGAAACTCCCCACCCGCGTCAAGCTCGTCGACGTCGGCCCGCGCGACGGCCTGCAGAACGAAAAGCAGCCCGTCTCGGCCGAGGTCAAGATCGGCCTCGTGCACCGCCTGCAGGACGCGGGCCTGAAGGAGATCGAGGTCACCAGCTTCGTCTCGCCCAAGTGGGTGCCGCAGATGGCCGACAACGCCGAGGTGATGCATGGCATCGTGCGCAAGCCCGGCGTGCGCTACTCGGTGCTCACGCCCAACATGAAGGGCTTCGAGGCCGCCATCGCCGCGCCGCGCGAGGAATGGCCCGACGAGATCGTGGTGTTCGGCGCCGCGAGCGAGGCCTTCAGCCAGAAGAACATCAACTGCTCGATTGCCGAGAGCATCGAACGCTTCGCGCCCGTGGTGGCCGCGGCGCGCGAGAAGGGCATCCACGTGCGCGGCGCGATGTCGTGCACCGTGGGCTGCCCGTATGAAGGCGAGATCGCACCGGCCAAGGTCGGCTACCTCGCGCAGCTGATGAAGGGCATTGGCGTGCAGCGCGTGGACGTGGCCGACACCATCGGCGTGGGCACGCCGCGCAAGGTGCAAGGGGCGATGGAGGCCACGCTGGCGCACTTCGATGTCGATGCCGTTTCCGGCCATTTTCACGACACCTACGGGCAGGCGCTGGTCAATACGCTGGCGGCGCTCGAACTGGGCGTGTGGAATTTCCAGTCGTCCTCGGCCGGCCTCGGCGGCTGCCCCTACGCGAAGGGCGCGACGGGCAACGTGGCGACCGAAGACGTGGTCTACATGCTGCACGGCATGGGCATCGAGACCGGCGTCGATCTCGACAAGCTGATCGACGCGGGCGTCTACATCAGCGAGGCGCTGGGCCGCGAACCGAACTCGCGCGCGTCGAAGGCGATCCGCACCAAGCGCGCCGGCTGAGCGGCTTCGTCTTCTTCAGCGCCCGAAGGCGCGCAGCCCGAGCAGCACGATCACCGCCGCGGCCAGCAGGACCGTCGTGCATTGCCAGAACAGCACCGGCCGGCGCTCGATCAGCGCGGGTGACCGCGGGCGAAGAAACTCCGGCCCCGGCGCCCTGAGGTCGTGCGCGAATTCGGACACCGCCTCCTGCCGCTTCGCCGCCTGCGGCTGCAGCGCCTTCTGCAGCACGGCATTGACCCACGCAGGCAGGTCGGGACGGAAATGCCGCACCGGCACATAGCGCAGCCGGCCGACATCGGCGGGTGAGCGGATGCGCGACGCCTGCAGCCCGTAAGGCAGCTGGCCGGCGAGCATCTGGTAGGCGATCACCGCCAGCGAGAACAGGTCGGATCGGGCCGTGCCGCCATGGCCGGTGAAGTATTCCGGCGCGGTGTACTGCAGCGTGCCTTCGATGGCGAGCGCCCGGCGCTCGCCGCTGCCGTCGGACAGGCCCGCGACGTGGGTGGCGGCGAGGTCGATGATCTTCACGGTGCCCGTGCGGTCGATCATCACGTTCTCGGGGCGCATGTCCTGGTGCAGCATTTCCTTGCTGTGCAGCGCCTGCAGGCCCCGCGCCAGCTGCTCGACGATGCCGCGCACGCTGTCCAGCGCGGGCCGGGGGTGGTCGACCATCCACTGCGCCAGCGTCTGGCCGTCCACGTACTCCATGGCCACGTACAGGTGGCTGCGCGTGCGTTCGACGGTGCTGGCCTTGAGCACGTGCGGGCTGTCGATGCGCCGCGCCACCCATTCCTCGAGCACGAAGCGGTCGAGGTAGTCGGGGTCGCCGCGCAGGTCGATCGACGGGAGCTTCAGCACCACCGGCTGGCCCGTGGCCTCGTCGGTGGCCAGGTACACGTGGCTGCGCGCGCTCATGTGGATCTCGCGCACGAGCGTGAAGCCCTCGAAGCGGTCCCTCGGCGCGAGGGCTGGCGGCAGCGCCAG
This sequence comes from Variovorax sp. Varisp85, assembly GCF_047304045.1. Taxonomy (NCBI): domain Bacteria; kingdom Pseudomonadati; phylum Pseudomonadota; class Betaproteobacteria; order Burkholderiales; family Comamonadaceae; genus Variovorax; species Variovorax sp. Varisp85. Next base: position 14,499 of record NZ_JBGLYN010000080.1, on the reverse strand, counting down.
GCCTTCGCGCTGCAGCTGCGCATGCGGCGCGTCGGTTTCGGGAAGCTCGTCGATGCGCAGCAGCTGGACCGTGCTGTCATCGTCGCTGCCCTTGGCCTGCGCGGTTTCTGCCAGCAGCCGGGCGGCCGCGTCGAAATCGTCCCCGCAGCGGCCGAGCACCTCGTTCACCGTGCCGCTGTCGAGATGCGCGTACGCGCCATCGGTGGCCAGCAGGTAGACCTCGCCCGCCTCAGCCTGCCAGCAGCGGTAGTCGATCTCCACATTGGCGCCCGCGCCCAGAGCGCGCCCGAGGTACGACTCGGCCGACGACACGTTGACGCGATGGTCTTCGGTGAGCTGTTCCAGCGCGCCGGCATGCAGCCGGTAGATGCGCGCATCGCCGACGTGCAGCAGGTGCGCGTCGCGGCCCTTGAGGATCAGCGCGCTGAAGGTGCAGACGTAGCCGCTGTCCTTGTCGAAGCGCGCGTCGCTGCGCATCGTCTGCGCATGCAGCCACGAGTTGGTGGCGTCCAGCACCCGCTGCGCGGAGCGGCGCACCGACCACGCGTCGGAGGTCGCGTAGTAGTCGTCGAGAAAGCCCCGCACGGCCGCCGCGCTCGCCACCTGGCTCACGCGGCTGGAGCCGATGCCGTCGGCGAGCGCCACCGCGATGCCCTTGGAGGCGCGCAGCGCCCCCTCGGGCAGCATGGCGCCGTGGAAGTCCTGGTTGACCGGCGATTTGCGCCCTGCCAGCGAATGCTGGCCGAGCGTCACGCGCAATGCCTTGCGCGGCATCCAGGCCGGCTCAGCTGGCGGCGCGCTTGGGCGCCGTCTTGTAGTGCGTGGAGTAGAGCGTCAGCCCGACGAAGGTCAGGCCGCCGACGAGGTTGCCCAGCACCGTGGGCAGCTCGTTCCAGATCAGGTAGTCCATGATCGTGAACTTGCCGCCCAGCATCAGGCCGGTGGGGAACAGGAACATGTTGACGATAGAGTGTTCGAAGCCCATGTAGAAGAAGACCATGACCGGCATCCACATGCCGATCGCCTTGCCCGACACGGTGGTCGACATCATGGCCGCCACCACGCCCGTCGAAACCATCCAGTTGCACATCACGGCGCGGATGAACAACGTGAGCATGCCGGCGGCGCCATGCGCGGAGTAGCCGATGGTGCGGCCTTCGCCGATGTGGCCGAGCTTCTCGCCGATGGCGTTGGGCGCCTCGCTGAAGCCGAAGGTGAAGATGACGGCCATGAACACCGCGACCGTCAGCGCGCCCGCGAAGTTGCCGGTGAACACCAGTCCCCAGTTGCGCATGACGCCGCCCCAGGTGGCGCCGGGGCGCTTGTCGAGCACGGCCAGCGGTGCCAGCGTGAACACGCCGGTCAGCAGGTCGAAGCCCAGCAGGTACAGCATGATGAAGCCCACCGGGAACAGCATCGCGCCAACGAGCGCATTGCCGGTGTTCACGGTGATGCTCACGGCAAAGGCCGCCGCCAGCGCGAGGATCGCGCCCGCCATGTACGAGCGGATGAGCGTGTCGCGCGTGGACATCAGCAGCTTGGATTCACCGGCGTCCACCATCTTGGTGACGAATTCGGCGGGGGCTAGATAGGCCATTCTGGTTCCTTGGAAGCGATGGAGACGAAACTGAAAAGGGAGACTGGGGCCTCAAGCCAGCGCGACGAGCACGCGGCCTTCCTGCACGCGCACGGCATGCGCGCGCACCGAGTGCTCGGGCGCTTCCAGGCATTCGCCGCTGCGCAGGTCGAAGTGGTTCTTGTAGAGCGGCGAAGCCACGACGATGCGCTCGCCCAGGCTGCCGACCAGCCCGCGCGACAGCACGCTGGCCCCCGCTTTCGGGTCGATGTTGTCGATGGCGAACAGCGCCTGCTCATGGCCGACGCTGAAGATCGCGACATGCACGCCGTCGACCAGCGCGCACACGCCGGTGTCGGGCAGGATGTCGGTGGCTGCGCACACCGGGGTCCACTGGAGCTTGTCTTGGGTCATGGGATTTCCTTGGGTGTTCTTCAGGCCATCGAGACGTCGGAGGCGGCTTCGCCGCGCTCTTCCACGCGGGCGGGGCGGATCTGGCCGCGCTCCTGCACGAAAACGATGTGCTCGTCCGGCTTCTCGCTGTTGACGAAGGAGCGGAAGCGCTGGCGCGTGACGGGGTCGTTCACCGCGGTCTTCCATTCGCACTGGTAGGTGTCGACCACGCGCTGCATCTGTGTTTCCAGCTCGTCGCCGAGGCCCAGCGTGTCCTGCAGCAGCACATCCTTGAGGTAGTCGAGGCCGCCCTCGAGGTTCTCGCGCCACGTGCTGGTGCGCTGCAGGCGGTCGGCCGTGCGCACGTAGAACATCAGGAAGCGGTCGATCAGCCGGATCAGCTCGGCCTTGGTGAGGTCGCTCGCGAGCAGTTCGGCATGGCGCGGCTTCATGCCGCCGTTGCCGCACACGTAGAGGTTCCAGCCCTTGTCGGTCGCGATGATGCCGACGTCCTTGCCCTGCGCTTCCGCGCATTCGCGGGTGCAGCCCGACACGCCGAACTTGATCTTGTGCGGCGCGCGCAGGCCCTTGTAGCGGTTCTCCAGTTCCACGGCCAGGCCGACGCTGTCGTCTACGCCGTAGCGGCACCAGGTGGAGCCGACGCAGCTCTTCACCGTGCGCAGCGACTTGCCGTAGGCATGGCCCGATTCGAAGCCGGCCGCGATCAATTCTTCCCAGATGGCGGGCAGCTGCTCGACGCGCGCACCGAACATGTCCACGCGCGCACCGCCTGTGATCTTGGTGTACAGGCCGTACTTCTTCGCCACCTGGCCCACCGCGATCAGCCCGTCGGGCGTGACCTCGCCGCCCGGCATGCGCGGCACCACCGAGTAGGTGCCATCCTTCTGGATGTTGCCGAGGAAGTAGTCGTTGCTGTCCTGCAGGCTGGCCAGGTCCTTCTTCAGCACGAACTCGTTCCAGCACGAAGCGAAGATGCTCGCGGCCGTCGGCTTGCAGATGTCGCAGCCCAGGCCCTTGCCGTGCTTTGCCAGCAGGTCGGCGAAGCTGCGGATCTCGCCCACGCGGATCAGGTGGTACAGCTCCTGGCGCGAGTAGGGGAAGTGCTCGCACAGGTGGTTGTTGACCGCCATGCCGCGCTTGGACATCTCCATCTTCATCACCTGCGTGACCAGCGGCACGCAGCCGCCGCAGGTGGCGCCGGCCTTGGTGCAGGCCTTCAGCTCGGCGACGGTGCACACGCCCTCGCCCACGGCCTCGCAGATCCGGCCCTTGGTGACGCTGTTGCACGAGCAGATCTGCGCGGTGTCGGGCAGCGCATCGACGCCCAGGCCCGGCTTGGCCTTGCCGTCGCTCGACGGCAGGATCAGGAATTCAGGGTCGGCGGGCAGCGCGATGCCGTTGAGCGCCATCTGCAGCAGCGTGCCGTACTCGGCGGCATCGCCGACCAGCACCGCGCCCAGCAGCTGCTTGCCGTCCTCGCTGACGACGATCTTCTTGTAGATCTGCTTGCGCTCGTCGACGTACTGGTAGGCGCGCGACTTCGGCGTCTTGCCGTGCGCGTCGCCGATGCTTGCAACGTCCACGCCCATCAGCTTGAGCTTGGTGCTCATGTCGGCACCGGTGAAGGCGGCGTCGTCCTGGCCGGCGATGTGCCTGGCGGCCACGCGGGCCATGTCGTAGCCCGGTGCGACGAGGCCGAAGGTCTGCTCGTTCCACGACGCGCATTCGCCGATCGCGTAGATGTTGCGGTCGCTGGTGCGGCAGTGGCTGTCGACCGCCACGCCGCCGCGCGGGCCGACGGCCAGCACGCTCTGGCGCGCCAGTTCGTCGCGCGGACGGATGCCGGCGGAGAACACGATCATGTCGGTTTCCAGGTGCGTGCCGTCGGCGAACACCATGCGGTGGCGGGCGGTCGCGCCGTCGGTGATCTCCACCGTGTTACGGCCGGTGTGCACGTGCAGGCCCATTGCCTCGATGCTGTTGCGCAGGGCGCGGCCGCCGCCTTCGTCGACCTGCACGGCCATCAGGCGCGGTGCGAACTCCACGACGTGGGTTTCGAGGCCCATGTCGCGCAGCGCCTTGGCGCATTCCAGGCCCAGCAGGCCGCCGCCGACGACCACGCCGCTCTTCGAGCGGGCGCCGCAGGCCTTCATGGCCTCGAGGTCCTCGATGGTGCGGTAGACGAAGCAATTCGGGCGGTCGCGGCCGGGCACGGCGGGCACGAAGGGGAAGGAGCCCGTCGCAAGCACCAGCTTGTCGTAGTGCACCACTTCGCCGTCGGCCGTGGTGACGGTGTTGTTGCGCCGCTCGATGGCTGCCGCCCGCGCGGCCAGGCGCAGCGTGAAGCCGCTGCGCTCGAAGAAGCCCGGCTCGACGAGCGACAGGTCTTCCGCCGTCTTGCCGGCGAAGAACTCGGACAGGTGAACCCGGTCGTACGCCGGGCGGGGCTCCTCGCACAGCACGGTGACTTGCGCGTTCGCGACGCCGAGCTCGTGGAGTTGCTCGAGGAACTTGTGGCCGACCATGCCGTGGCCGATGACTGCGATCTTCATTGGGGGTCCTGCACGCAGCCGGCCCTTGGAGGTGCAGCGCCGCGCTGTCGTGGCAGACAGCGGCAGCAGAGCCCCGCGACGGAACGGATGCGAAATTGGGTTGGAGCAGACGAGCTCGCGGCTTGTCGGCCGCCGGCTCGCTTGAACCCCGCCGTCGTTAGCGGAGGCACTGTGAACCGAGGGATAAGCAATATCCATGCCCGATCGTGCGGGTGCCGCGGCCGCCCTGACCGGCCGGTTGCGCACCGAAACCGCCCCGGGCCCGGCACCGGACGCACGGGCGTCGTGCGCCGTGGCGCCGCGACGCTCTTCGCATTGGTGCACCCCGGGCGGCGGCGCAGGCTTTTCCGTATGCTCTGGGGCCTCGATGAACCCAGAACCTGCTGAACCTGCCATGTGCGGCTCCGAACTCCATTCCCTTCCCGACGGTGTCCAGCGCGTCTCGCGCGTGCTCCAGGACGCCGGCCATCCGCATGCCCCGCGCATGCTCGACGACGCCTGCCGCACCGCGCAGCAGGCGGCCGACGCGCTCGGCATCTCGGTCGGCCAGATCGCCAAGAGCATCATCTTCCGCCGCAAGAGCGATGAGGCGGCGGTGCTGGTCATTACCTCGGGCGACAGGCGCGTCGACGAGAAGAAGGTCGATGCGCTGGTCGGCAAGACCGGCCGCGCCGACGCCGACTTCGTGAAGGCGCGCACCGGCTTCACCATCGGCGGCGTGTCGCCGGTCGGGCACGTGACCAAGCCCGTGGTGCTGATCGACCGCGAGCTGTTCCGCTTCGAGGAGATCTGGGCGGCCGCGGGCCATCCGCATGCGGTGTTCCAGCTGCGCCCGCACGACCTCGAGAAGCTCACCGGCGCGCCGGTGGCGGACGTGGTGTGAACTTCGACGAGGCCGAGACCTTGGCCGAGCGCGCCGTGGCCGTGCAGGCCATGGCCGACGACGTGCCCTCGCCGTGCTCTTCCGTGTGCCGCATGGACCGCCTGAGCGGCTTCTGCGAAGGGTGTTTGCGCACCATCCCGGAGATCGCTGGCTGGAGCCGGATGGAGGACGAAACGCGACGCCACGTGTGGCGCGCGATAGAGTTGCGGGCGCGGGCCGGCATCTGGCGCGCTTCAGGAGACAACGCCGCATGAAGCACATCGACTTCTATCTCGACTTCATCTCGCCCTACGCGCACCTCGCGTTCGAGCACCTGCCGGAGGCGCTCGAAGGCCTGAGCTGCAGCGTGGCCTACAAGCCCGTGCTGCTGGGGGCGCTGCTCAAGCAGCACGGCCAGCTCGGGCCGGCGGAGATTCCGTCGAAGCGCAGCTGGACCTACCGCCACGTGCTCTGGCTGGGCCACACGAACGGCATCCGGATCGAGATGCCCGCCTCGCACCCTTACAACCCGCTGCCTCACCTGCGGCTGGCAGTGTCGACGAGTGACGACGGCAGCATCAGCCGCTTCGTGGCCGAGACCATCTTCCGCCATGTGTGGCGCGGCGGCGAAGACGCGGGCGACGCCGCGCGCCTCGCCGCGCTCACCGCGCAGCTGGCGCCGAAGCGCGACGCGAACAGCGACGAGAGCAAGGCCCTCCTCAAGCGCAACACCGACGAGGCCCTGCAGCTCGGCGTGTTCGGCACGCCCGCCTATGTGGTCGACGGCCGCCTGTTCTGGGGCTTCGACGGCCTGCAGATGCTGCGCGCCTACCTGTCGGGCGACGCGTGGTTCGACGGCCCGCAATGGACCTCGGCGGACCAGCGCCCGTCCCTGCTGCGCAGCAGCAAAAACTGAGTGACCCCCGGATTTCTTACAACCTGAAACGCGCCCCGCGGGTTTCACCTTAAACCGTAAGCACCGGTTCAGTTTCGCGCAAGGCTCGGGTCAGTCGCGCCTCCAAGAATGCCTCACGGTCCCGAAACAGTCGGGCGCCGCATGAACGCACACACACAGGAGACGACGCAATGGCAGCCACACTAGATTCACGGGGAGTGCCGCATCCGGCCCCCCGGCCCATGTCCTCGGAGGAGAAGAAGGTCATCTTCGCCTCCTCGCTCGGCACCGTGTTCGAGTGGTACGACTTCTATCTCTACGGTTCGCTCGCCGCGATCATCGCGAAGCAGTTCTTCAGCGGCCTCGATGCGGGCGCCGCCTTCATCTTCGCGCTGCTGGCGTTCGCCGCGGGCTTCCTGGTGCGTCCGTTCGGTGCCATCGTGTTCGGCCGCCTGGGCGACATGATCGGGCGCAAGTACACCTTCCTGGTGACGATCCTGATCATGGGCCTGTCGACCTTCATCGTCGGCCTGCTGCCCAGCTACGCGACCATCGGCGTCGCTGCGCCGGTGATCCTGATCGCGCTGCGCATGCTGCAGGGCCTCGCGCTCGGCGGCGAGTACGGCGGCGCCGCCACCTACGTGGCCGAGCACTCGCCGCACGGCAAGCGCGGCGCCTACACCTCGTGGATCCAGACCACCGCCACGCTCGGCCTGTTCCTGAGCCTGCTGGTGATCCTGGGCGTTCGCGAAGGCATGGGCGAAGCGGTGTTCAACGACTGGGGCTGGCGCATTCCGTTCCTGGTGTCGATCCTGCTGCTCGGCGTGTCGGTGTGGATCCGGCTCTCGCTGTCCGAGTCGCCGGCCTTCCAGAAGATGAAGGCCGAGGGCAAGACCTCGAAGGCGCCGCTGTCCGAATCCTTCGGCCAGTGGAAGAACCTCAAGATCGTGATCCTGGCGCTGGTCGGCCTCACGGCAGGCCAGGCCGTGGTCTGGTATTCGGGCCAGTTCTATGCGCTGTTCTTCCTGACGGCACAGCTCAAGGTGGATGCGACCACGGCCAACCTGATGATCGCCGCCGCGCTGCTGATCGGCACGCCGTTCTTCGTGGTCTTCGGAACGCTGTCCGACAAGATCGGCCGCAAGCCGATCATCATGGCCGGCTGCCTGCTGGCCGTGGTCACCTACTTCCCGGTCTTCAAGATGCTGACCGAAGCCGCCAACCCCGACCTGGCCCGTGCACAGGCCACGGCCGGCGTCACGGTGACGGCCGACCCTGCGACCTGCTCGTTCCAGGGCAACCCGGTGGCCCGCGAGATCGACTTCAGGAGCTCGTGCGACATCGCCAAGCGCTACCTGGTGCAGAACTCGGTGAGCTATGAAAACGTGGCCGGCGCGCCGGGCTCGAAGGCCGTCGTGAAGATCGGCGACAAGTCGGTCGAGGCGCCCGTCGGCAACGTCGTGAACTCCAAGTTCGACGAGGGCTCCGCCAAGGAAATCGCCGCCTTCAAGAAGAGCGTGGCCGAAGACCTGAAGGTCGCGGGCTACCCGGCCAAGGCCGACCCCGCGAAGATGAACAAGGTACTGACGGTGCTGCTGCTGTTCTGGCTGGTGCTGCTGGTGACCATGGTCTACGGCCCGATCGCCGCGATGCTGGTGGAACTCTTCCCCACGCGCATCCGCTACACCTCGATGAGCCTGCCGTACCACATCGGCAACGGCTGGTTCGGCGGCCTGCTGCCGACCACCGCCTTCGCCATCGTGGCCTCCACCGGCAACATGTACAACGGCCTCTGGTATCCGATCATCATCGCCGGCGTCACGCTGGTGGTGGGCACGCTCTTCATCCGCGAAACGAAGAACGTGGACATCTACGCCAACGACTGATCGCTGCTCGCGCAGAGGAGGGCGCCATATCCGCCCTCCGTTCAACAAAGAGGCTTCATGCCAACCGCATGAAGCCTTTTTCTTGAGCCCTTTGAATCAACCTCGTCAGGAGACAGCACCCATGTGGAAACTCGCCGTCGGCTTCATCGTCTTTGCCGCCATCGCTCTGTTCGTGATTTCCAAGGCCGGCGACAAGGTCGACATGTCGGGCGAGAAGCATGGCGCCGACGCAGCGCACGAAACGGCGCCCGCCGCCGCGCCGAAGTAGGAAGGCGCCGCGCGGCGGTCAGCGCTTGAACTTGCCGTCGCTGATGATCGACAGGTCCGCGAAATCGATGCCGCTGTGGTCCTGCGGCGAGTAGCTCACCTCGAGCCCGCCGCCCAGGTCGTAGCCCCGCAGGCTGTCGAGCGCCGCCACGATCTTTGCGCGTGTGGGCTTGGGGCCCGCGCGGCGCAGCGCCTCCACCAGCACCTTGGCCGAGGCGAAGCCTTCGAGCGTGGCCGGCGACAGTTCGGCCTGGCCCTTGGCCTGCGCGAGGGCCAGGGCTTCCTTCACCATCGGCTGGCCGAGCGAGCGCTCGTTCGGGAACACCTGCGTCACGATCACGCCGCGGCTCGCGTCGCCCAGCTGCTTGATGAAGCCCGACGAAGCGTTGTTCGACAGGGTGACCACCTGCGCCGCGGAGCCCGCGGCGCGCAGCGCCTTGATGCCGTCCACCACGGCGACGCCCGAGCCGATCCACACCACGGCCTGTGCATCGGCATCCTTGATGGCCGGCACGATGGTCTTGTAGTCGGGCTTCTCGCGGTCGGCCGGAATGGTCACGACCGGCTTGGCCTTGCCCTTGGTGAAGCCGGTCATCGCGCCCTCGAGCGCGTCCGCGCCGAACGAGTCGGTCACATGCACCACCGCGATGCGCGTGAGGCCGATGGTCAGCAGGTGCTGCACCGCCTTCTCGGCCTCGCGCTGGTAGGTGGCGCGCACGTTGAACACGTGCTTCTGCAGCGGCTTGTGCAGCACCATCGCGCCCGTCGAGGGGCCGATGAGCGCCACGTCGTACTTGTCGAGCCACGGGATGATGGCCTGCGAGTGCGGCGTGCCGCGGCTCATGAAGAGCGCCAGCACCTTCTTGTCCTCGATCAGCACGCGGGCGTTCTCGCTGGCGCGCTTGACGTCGAAAGCGTCGTCCATGCGGATCATCTCGATCTTCTCGCCGTGGATGCCACCCTGGGCATTGGCCGCATCGATCACCAGCTGGGCGCCGCCGATGGTCTCGTTCACGCCCGCGGCCACCGAGCCGGTCATGCCGGCGGTCTGTCCGATCAGGATCTGCGCCGGAGCGCCGGCCGCCGACAGTGCCAGCAGCGCGGCGGCACACAGCGTGCGCGTCATCTTCTTCATGGAAATTTCTCCTCTCGACAAGCTCGGAAGCAATCGAAAACAAATGTGCTATTTGTTTCTAAAAGTGTCTTCAACTCCATCCGGACAAACCCCTGCGAAGCCACCGACCTTGTGAAGTACTGCACGAACCCGTCATGGGCCACTCCCTAGAATGTTTGCCCCACCCCCCAAGGCACTCATGACACAGGGCTCCATCCGGATTCGCGGCGCGCGCCAGCACAACCTCCAGAACCTCGACCTCGACATCCGCACAGGCGAGATGACCGTGGTCACCGGGCCCAGCGGCTCGGGCAAGTCGAGCCTCGTTTTCGACACCCTCTATGCCGAAGGCCAGCGGCGCTACGTGGAGACCTTCTCCGCCTACGCGCGCCAGTTCCTGGACCGCATGGACAAGCCGGCCGTCGACAAGGTGGAGGGCGTGCCGCCCGCCATCGCCATCGACCAGACCAACCCGGTGCGCTCCTCGCGCTCCACGGTCGGCACCATGACCGAGCTGAACGACCACCTGAAGCTGCTGTTCGCGCGCGCGGCCGACCTGTTCGACCGCGAGACCGCGCTGCCGGTGCGCCACGACTCGCCCGACAGCATCTACGCGCAGATCGTCGAGCGCGCGGCGGCTGCGGGCGATCCGCGCCTCGTGGTCACCTTTCCGGTCGAGCTGCCAGCGAGCACCACGGCCGAGGAAGTGACGCAGTGGCTGTCGGCCAGCGGCTTCACGCGCGTGCAGGCCGAGCGCGAGGTGGCCACGCCCACCGGTCCGCGCAAGGTGCTCGACGTGGTGGCCGACCGCTTCCGTGCATCGGGCGCCGAGCGGGCGCGCGTGGTCGAGGCGATCGAGGTGGCGCTCAAGCGCGGCAGCGGGCGCGTCACCGTGCATGCGACCGGCGCCGAGGAAAACGCGCCGACGGACGTGTGGAAGTTCTCCACCGGCCTGCACTGCCCCGAGAGCGACATCCGCTACGCCGACCCGATCCCGTCGATGTTTTCGTTCAACTCGGCCGTGGGCGCCTGCGAGACCTGCCGCGGCTTCGGCCGCGTGATCGGCGTCGACCTGGGCCTGGTGATCCCGAACGACAAGCTCACGCTGCGAGCCGGCGCCATCAAGACCATCCAGACGCCCGCCTGGAAGGAAGCGCAGGACGACCTCATGCGCCATGCCGAAACCGCCGGCATCCCGCGCGACACCCCCTGGAACAAGCTCACCGACGAGCAGAAGCACTGGGTGATCGAAGGCACGCCCAACTACAAGGAAGGCAACTGGAACAAGCAGTGGTACGGCGTGCGGCGCTTCTTCGGCTACCTGGAGAGCAAGGCCTACAAGATGCACATCCGCGTGCTCTTGTCCAAATACCGCAGCTACACGCCGTGCCCCACCTGCAGCGGCGCGCGCCTGAAGCTCGACAGCCTGCTGTGGCGCATCGGCAGCAAGGAAGACGCCGACGCCGTGCTGCCGCCCGAAAAGCGCTTCATGCCCACGGGCGCCAAGTGGACGCGCGCGCAGCTCGAAGCCCTGCCGGGCCTGTGCCTGCACGACCTGATGCTGCTGCCTATCGAGCGGCTGCGCAGGCTCTTCGACCGCGTCGAGCACCACGGCAACGGCCACACGGTGAGCGAAGGCGAAACGCAGGCGCTGAAGCTGCTGTTCGAAGAAATCACCACGCGCCTGCGCTACCTGCACGACGTCGGCATCGGCTACCTCACGCTCGACCGCCAGAGCCGCACGCTGAGCGGCGGCGAAGTGCAGCGCATCAACCTCACGACGGCGCTCGGCACCTCGCTGGTCAACACGCTGTTCGTGCTCGACGAGCCCAGCATCGGCCTGCACCCGCGCGACATGAATCGCATCACCGAGGCCATGCTGCGCCTGCGCGACGCGGGCAACACGCTGGTGGTGGTCGAGCACGACCCGGCCGTGATGCTCGCCGCCGACCGCGTGATCGACATGGGCCCGGGCCCCGGCGCGCGCGGCGGGCAGATCGTGTTCGACGGCACCACCGACCAGCTGCGCGACGCCGACACGCTCACCGGCCAGTACCTGGGCGGGCGCAAGAAGATCGGCATGGGCTTCAAGCGGCTCGTGAGCGAGAACACGCACCGGCTCATCCTCGAAGGCGTGCGCGAGCACAACCTGAAGAACGTCACGGTCGAGTTCCCGCTCGCGCGGCTGGTGTGCGTCACCGGCGTCAGCGGCTCGGGCAAGTCGACGCTGATCCAGGACGTGCTGGCGCCTGCGCTGATGCGTCACTTCGGCAAGGCCACGGAAACGCCCGGCGCGCACGACCGCATGCTCGACGCCGATCACCTCGGCGACGTGGTCTTCGTCGACCAGTCGCCGATCGGCAAGACCGCGCGCTCCAACCCCGCGAGCTACGTAGGCGCATGGGACGCGATCCGCGAGATCTTCGCCACCGCAGCGCTCTCGCGCCAGCGCGGCTACACCGCGAGCAAGTTCAGCTTCAACTCCGGCGACGGGCGCTGCCCGACCTGCGGCGGCTCGGGCTTCGAGCACGTCGAGATGCAGTTTCTGTCCGACGTCTACCTGCGCTGCCCCGACTGCGACGGCAAGCGCTACCGGCCCGAAATTCTCGAAGTGCGCGTGGAGCGAAAGGGCAGGAGCTACAACGTGGCCGACGTGCTCGACCTCACCGTGGCCGAGGCGGCGGCGGTGTTCGAGGCCGACCGCGACGTGCTGCGCGTGCTGCAGCCGATCTCCGACGTGGGGCTCGACTACGTCAAGCTCGGCCAGCCGGTGCCCACGCTCTCCGGCGGCGAGGCCCAGCGCCTGAAGCTCGCGGGCTTCCTCGCCGAAGCGGCGAAGAGTGCGACCGCCAGCAAGCAATCGATCGCGCGCCGGGGCACGCTGTTCCTGTTCGACGAGCCGACCACCGGCCTGCACTTCGACGACATCGCGCGCCTGATGCGCGCGCTGCGCAAGCTGCTCGACGCCGGCCATTCGCTGATCGTGATCGAGCACAACCTCGACGTGATCCGCGCCAGCGACTGGTGCATCGACCTCGGCCCCGAAGGCGGCGAGGGCGGCGGCATGGTGGTGGCCGAGGGCACGCCCGAGCAGTTGCGCGAGAACCGCGCCTCGCTCACCGGCGCGGCGCTGGCCGACTACGACCTGGCGATCGGCCCCGAGGCCTACAAGGTGGCCGAGCGCGCCGCGCGGCGCTACATTGCCAATGCGAAGACGGCGCCCGGCGGCCATGCGATCGAGATCGTCAATGCGCGCGAGCACAACCTCAAGAACCTCAGCGTGAACATTCCGCGCGGCAAGTTCAGCGTGGTGACGGGCGTGAGCGGCTCGGGCAAGTCGACGCTGGCCTTCGACATCCTGTTCAACGAAGGGCAGCGACGGTATCTCGAATCGCTCAACGCCTATGCGCGCAGCATCGTGCAGCCGGCCGGCCGGCCCGAGGTGGACGCGGTGTACGGCATTCCGCCGACCGTGGCCATCGAGCAGCGCCTGTCGCGCGGCGGCCGCAAGAGCACGGTGGGCACCACCACCGAGGTTTGGCACTTCCTGCGCCTGCTGTACGTGAAGCTGGGCATCCAGCACTGCATCCACGACGGCGCCGCCGTGCAGCCGCAGACGCCCGACAGCATCGCCGCGCAGCTGATGCGCAATTTCAAGGGCCAGCACATCGGCCTGCTCGCGCCGCTGGTGAGCAACCGCAAGGGCGTGTACACCGAGCTGGCCGACTGGGCGCGCCCGCGCGGCTTCACGCACCTGCGCGTGGACGGCGACTTCCTGCCGACCACCGGCTTCCCGCGCATCGACCGCTTCAAGGAGCACAGCATCGAGCTGCCGGTGGCCAGCCTCGACGTGCTGCCCGCGAAGGAAACCGAGCTGCGCGAGGCGCTTGCCAAGGCGCTCGAACACGGCAAGGGCGTGGTGCATGTGCTGAGCGAGCTCGACGGGCTCAAGGCCGCGATGATGGCCGGCGTGTCGGCCTCGGGCATCGGCCGTGTGAACGTGTTCTCCACGCTGCGCGCTTGCCCCGTGTGCAGCACCAGCTACGCCGAGCTCGACCCGCGCCTGTTCAGCTACAACAGCAAGCATGGCTGGTGCCCCGACTGCGTGGGCACGGGCGTGAAGCTCAGCAAGGACCAGCGCAAGGTCTTCGACGATTCCATCCGCGATGACGACAACAAGGGCCGCGAGCAGACCTTCGCCGAGCCCGAGGTGGAAGACCTGGCCGACACCGCCTGTCCGACATGTGAGGGCACGCGTCTGAACGCCACGGCGCGCGCCGTGAGCTTCGGCGCATCGCCGGCGGATGGCCTGAGCGGCATCGGCATCACCGAGCTCGCGCGCATGAGCGTGACCGAGGTGCGGCAGTGGTTCGAAGGGCTGGCGCTCGCGGGCCGCGAAGCCGAGATCGCGCGCGACCTCGTGCCCGAGATCAGGAGCCGTCTGGAGTTTCTGGAAGAGGTGGGCCTGGGCTATCTCACGCTCGACCGCGGCGCGCCCACGCTCTCGGGCGGCGAGGCGCAGCGCATCCGCCTGGCGGCGCAGCTGGGCAGCAACCTGCAGGGCGTGTGCTACGTGCTGGACGAGCCGACCATCGGCCTGCACGCGCGCGACAACCAGATCCTGCTCGACGCGCTGCACAAACTCGGCGACAAGGGCAACACGCTGGTGGTGGTGGAGCACGACGAGGACACCATCCGCCGCGCCGACCACATCATCGACATCGGCCCGAGCGCGGGCAAGCGCGGCGGCCGGCTCGTGGCCGAGGGCTCGGTGGCCGACATCCAGAAGGCCGGCGAATCGCAGACCGGGCGCTACCTGCGCGATGCGATCAAGCATCCCTTGCACGCACGGCGGCTTGTTCCTCTCCCTCCCCTTCCGGGGGAGGGCCGGGGAGGGGGCACGACGGCCTCCAACAAGGCCTCTGGCCGTGCA